>JAAYCX010000074.1 GCA_012729555.1 Acidobacteriota bacterium | reverse complement strand
CGCGGATCTTCTCGAGGTTGGGGAGGTATTCCTTGCGGTGCAGGTAGTCGCCCATGCGGATCAGGCTCGTGATGCGTTGGCAGGGCAGCTCTTCGCAATCGGTACAACGGGCATCCGCCTGCTTGCTCTTTGCGCACAGCCTGATCGCGCAGGTCCGGCAATGGCCGGCAAGGGTTCCGCCGCTCAAGCAGCCGTCGCACCGAAGCCCGTCCATCCACCTCGGGTCCGGGACCCCCTTCTGCGCCGGCGCGGAGGGTCTCTGCCGGGGCTCCGCCTCCCCCTCTTCCCCGTGCTTGGCAAGGTACGCGGGGCAGGCTCCACACCAGGTCCCGCAGGCGGCCGCCAGATGTTCCTTGCCGGAACCGGTTGCCCCGGGCTTCCCCCCGTTCTCGGGCTTTAAGCTTTCCGCGGAGGCGGCGGAGACCGCCGCCGAAAGACAGGCGCACCCCAAAGCCGTATGGGTTACGCTCTCGCAAAACCTTCTTCGGGTCATGTTCTTCCGCTTCAAGAAAGTCATGCCGTCTCCCCCTTCCCACCGGACCGCCTGCCGCCAGGCGGGTCGAAACCTGGACGCCCCGTGGTAAGGAAATAGTATACCCGAACGGCCGGTTGCGCGACCACAAAACAACCATCCTCCCCCCGCCCCGGCCGACGATCCGACCACTAAAAAGCACTTCTGACCACGTTCCCTACGGCAGCGGGGCGTGACCGGAGGAGATCTCGGGAACGAAGTCCTTGCGCGCCTGCCCCACCTCCAGGAACTTGCCGACGAGCAGGACGCAGGGGACCGAATCCTGTCCACTATTGACATCTGTCCACGTTACGTGGACAATAAATCATCATGGACAGACAAGCACGTTACGACAGGGCCCTCATTGAAGAGGTTTTGGCCGCCGCCCAACGACCGGGAATCCGTGCCGAAATTGAGGAAGGAGAGCCCAAGGTTAACGGCGGCGGGGTGGACGCCTGGATAACGCTTCAACTGGGAGGCGCGGCGGTTCGCTACGCGGCGGTTCTGAAGCGCGGGCTGCGCCCCGCTACCCTGGGTGCGGCGATTCAGCAGATTCGACAGACCGGAAAAAGGACGCTGCTGATCGCCGACTACGTCACGCCACAGCTTGCCGATGCCCTGCGTGATCACGCGGTTGCCTTCATGGATGCCGCCGGCAACGCATTTCTTGACGATCCCCCGGTTTTTATCTGGGTCAGGGGAGAACGCCCAATGCCGCGGACTGCGCTTCAACCCGGCGGGAGGGCGTTCAAGGCGAGCGGCCTGCGGGTGATTTTCGCGCTCCTGTGCCACCCGGAAATGGTGCAGCATCCGTATCGCGAAATCGCCCAAATGGCCGGCGTGGCGCACGGGACCGTCGGATGGGTCATGGCCGAACTGCCGCAACTCGGGTTTGTGGCCAGGATCGGGGGGAAGCGGCGACTGCTCGAGCCTCGCCGGTTGCTGCAACAATGGGTCGAGGCATATGCGCGCACTCTCCGGCCCAGACTGCTCCTGGGCCGCTACCAGGCGGAAAACCTCGATTGGTGGAAAACGGTCGATCCCACCGCCTATGATCTTATAATGGGCGGGGAAGGCGCCGCGGCCCGGCTCACGCACCATCTGCGCCCCGGCAGCCTGACCTTTTTCGGCGGCAAAGCCGAGGCGCGCTTCCTCCTGGATCAGCGCCTGAAAAGAGATCCGACCGGAAAAGTGGAAATCCTGCGCCGCTTCTGGCGGTTTGAAAATCCTGAACCGGCGCTCGCTCCCACACTGCTCGTCTATGCCGATCTGCTCGCCATCGGGGACGCCCGATGCCTGGAGACCGCGGGATTGCTCCATGATCAGATCATTGATCGATTTAACGCGTAAGCGGGAACTGGTTTTTTTATCGGATCTCGTAGCAGCCGTTCGATCCGTGCTTCCGAAAACAGCCATGCTCCTGGTCGGAGCCATGGCCAGGGACCTGCTCCTTTTTCATGCACATGGAATAAAAGCGGCACGGGCCACCGAGAACATAGATCTCGCATTTGCCTTGGCGGACTGGCCCGCTTTTGACCGTCTGCGAAAGTCCCTGTTGGACTCCGATGCTTTCCATCCGCACCCCCGAGGGACGCACAGGCTCCGATACGGCCCTGATACCACTGTGGACCTGATTCCGTTCGGCGGATTGGCGAACCCTGACGAAACCATTTCATGGCCGCCTCACGGCGACACCGTTCGGAAAGGGGAACGGTATCGCCTCGCAAAGACGCCTTCGACCTTCTGCTGATTCTGCAAAACTACCTGGATGCGGGAAACTCCGAACGATTGTATCAGGAAGCCAGCCCGTTGCTGGAAAATCCTGATTTCGACTACGAAAGGGCTGGCGCCTGGCTGGCGGGATGGGATGCGTTGGGGATTATTCGACACTACAGCCCCAAGGCCGCCCTCCTTGAGAACAGGCTTCGCTCCCTGCTCGCGCCGGAAACAAACCCGGAGGGCCCGTTACGACTGATTGGAGAGGCTGATACCTCAGATCCGGAAGGCTCCCGCCGGCTATTGTCAGCCTTCCTCGCGGGTTTCAGCGGGATTGACCGCCGTTTCCCTTCCCCCTGCCCGGCCGCCGATCCGACCACTAAAAAGCACTTCTGACCACGTGGCCTACGGCAGCGGGGCGTGACCGGAGGAGATCTCGGGCACGAAGTCCTTGCGCGCCTGCCCCACCTCGAGGAACTTGCCGACGAGCAGGATGTGCCGCTCATCGGGGAGGTTTTTGTAGTCGATTTCGTCGAGGAACCGGCCCACCGTGCTGCGGATCACCTTCTGGTTCTCCCGGTCGCCCGCGTCGACGACCT
>JAAYCX010000073.1 GCA_012729555.1 Acidobacteriota bacterium | reverse complement strand
CCAGGGCCGTGGCGATGATGGTGATGCTCCCCCCCTCCTCGATGTTGCGCGCGGCGCCGAAGAAGCGCTTCGGCCGCTGCAGGGCGTTGCTGTCCACGCCGCCCGACAGGACCTTCCCGCTCGGGGGCACGATGGTGTTGTAGGCCCGGGCCAGGCGCGTGATGCTGTCGAGGAGGATGACCACGTCCCGCTTGTGCTCGACGAAGCGTTTGGCCTTCTCCAGCACCATTTCCGCCACCTGCACGTGGCGCGAGGCCGGCTCGTCGAAGGTGGAGGCGACGACCTCCCCCTTCACCGACCGCTGCATGTCGGTGACCTCTTCCGGGCGCTCGTCGATCAGGAGCACGATCAGGTCCACCTCGGGGTGGTTCTTGGAGATGGAGTTGGCGATCGACTGCAGCAGCATGGTCTTCCCCGTCCGGGGGGGGGAGACGATCAGGCCGCGCTGCCCCTTGCCGATGGGGGCGAGCATGTCCATGACCCGGCCGGAGAGGTTCCCCGGCCCCGTTTCCAGCTTCAGTTGTTCATTGGGGTAGAGCGGGGTCAGGTTGTCGAAGAAGATCTTGTCCTTGGCGGCGTCCGGGTGCTCGAAGTTGACGGCCTCCACCTTGATCAGGGCGAAGTAGCGCTCCCCCTCCTTGGGGTGGCGGATCTGCCCCGAAACGGTGTCCCCGGTCCTCAGGTCGAACTTGCGGATCTGGGACGGGGACACGTAGATGTCGTCCGGCCCCGGCAGGTAGTTGTAGTCCGGCGCCCGCAGGAACCCGAACCCCTCGGGGAGGCACTCCAGGACCCCCTCGGAGAAGACCAGGCCGCTGGCCTCGGTCTGCGCCTTCAGGATCTGGAAGATCAGTTCCTGTTTTCGCATCCCGGTGTAGCCCGGGACGCCGAGCCCCTTGGCGATCTCCGCCAGCGCGGCGATGTTCATTTCCTTCAGTTCACGGATGTCCAGGTGGCCGTTCTCGCGGCCGCCCGCGTTTCGACTTTGCGTCGTTTCAGGCATGGGCTCCCTCCAGGGGGAGAAAGGCTCCCGACCGCCTCCCGTGCCGGGGGCGGGGAACCGTTATTCGTTTGAGGATGGGACCGCCGCGGTTGCTTCCAGCACTCGTCTCCAGATCTCCTTCGAGCCCGTCCCGGTTTCGGCCGAAGCCATGACGACGGGACACTCCTGCAGGGAGCCGGAAATGGCGCGCAACTGAGCGCCCTTCTGGTTATTGGACAACTTATCGGACTTGGTCGCGACGACGAGCCGCGGGACCCCGAGCCCGGCGAGCCATTCAGACAGCTGGAGGTCCATGTCGGTCGGGGGCATCCTCGAGTCGACGAGGTGGATCGCCAGCGCGATAACGGAGCGGCGGAGGAAATAGCCCTCGATGAGGGCCCTCCACTGCCGGATCTCCGATTTGGCCGCCTTCGCGTAGCCGTAGCCGGGAAGATCGACGAAATAGAAGGATCCGTTGATCCGGTAAAAATTGACGCTCTGGGTCTTGCCCGGGGTGGAACTGGTCCGGGCAAGACCCCGGTTGCCTGTCAGCCGGTTGATCAGGCTGGACTTCCCGGCGTTGGATCTTCCCGCGAAGACCACCTCGGGAATTCCCGGAACCGGGAAATCGGTTTCAGATACGGCGCTTGTGACGAATTCGGAATGGATCACGCTGAATCTTGCGGGAATGGGTCAGTGCGCCACGTTTTCGCCGGGACGCATGCCGCCGATATCCGATATCGGGGTCACCTGGCTCGGCACGGGCTTGCGCTCCAGCGCCATTTCCAGGACTTCGTCCATCGTTTCGACCAGGTGAACCTCCAGGGCCTCCAGGATCTCGGGCGGCAGGTCCTCCAGGTCCTTCTCGTTTTCCTTCGGGAGGAGGACGTTCTTGATCCCTGCCCGGTGCGCGGCCAGGAGCTTCTCCTTGACGCCGCCGATCGGGAGCACCTTCCCCCGCAGGGTGATCTCCCCCGTCATCGCGACGTCCCTGCGAACCGGAATCCGGGTCAGGGCGGAAACGATGGTGGTGGCCAGGGTGATCCCGGCCGAAGGACCATCCTTCGGGATCGCCCCCTCGGGGACGTGGATGTGCAGGTCCATCCTCCGGTGGAACTCCCGGCCGATGCCGTAATCGGCCGCCCGGCTCCGGACGAAGCTCATGGCCGCCCGCGCCGATTCCTGCATGACCTCGCCCAGTTTCCCGGTCAGGGTCAGCTGCCCCTTACCCTCCATGAGGGTCGCCTCGGTCTGCAGCACCTCCCCCCCGACCTCGGTCCAGGCCAGGCCCGTGGCCAGCCCGACCTGGTTGTTTTCACTGATCGCCTGTATCCGGAATTTCGGCCGGCCCAGGAGCTTTTCCACCTCCCCTGGGGTGATGTCGCTCGTCTCGAGTTCCGAGGTGACGATGCGCTTGGCCGTTTTGCGGCAGACGTTGGCGATTTCGCGTTCCAGGTTCCGGACGCCCGATTCGCGCGTGTGCTTGCGGATGATCTCCAGCAGGGCCTCGTCGCCGAAGCGGATCTGCTCCGCCGACAGTCCGCTGGCCTCGACCTGCTTTTTGACCAGGAACCGCTTGGCGATCTCCAGTTTTTCGTTTTCGGTGTACCCCGAGAGCTGGATGACTTCCATCCGGTCCTGCAGCGCCCGCGGAATGGTGTGCAGGACGTTGGCCGTCGCGATGAACATCACCATCGAAAGATCGAACTCGGTGTCGAGGTAGTGATCGACGAACATGTGGTTCTGTTCCGGGTCGAGCACCTCGAGCAGGGCGGCCGAAGGGTCTCCGCGGAAATCCATGCTCATCTTGTCCACCTCGTCGAGCATGAATACCGGGTTGCGGGTCCCCGCTTTTTTCATGTACTGGATGATCTGGCCCGGGAGGGCGCCGATATAGGTCCGGCGGTGTCCCCGGATCTCGGCCTCGTCCCGCACCCCGCCCAGCGACAGGCGCACGAACTTCCTCCCCGTGGCGCGCGCGATCGACTTCCCCAGCGAGGTCTTGCCGACCCCGGGAGGGCCGACGAAGCAGAGGATGGTCCCCTGCGGCTTCTTGACCAGGCTGCGGACGGCGAGGAATTCGAGGATGCGGTCCTTGATCTTCTCCAGGCCGTAATGGTCCTCCTCGAGCACCTTGGCGGACCAGTTGATGTCCCGGATCTCCTTCGATTTCTTGTTCCAGGGCACAGCCAGGAGCCAGTCGAGATAGGTGCGGGAGACGATCGACTCGGCCGACATCGGCGGCATCATCTCCAGCCGCTGGATCTCCTTGGTGGCCTTTTCGTGCGCCTCTTTGGGCAGTTTGGCCGCCTCGAGCTGCTTTTTGAGGTCGTCCAGTTCGCTCTTTTCGTCCTTGCGGCCCAGTTCCTTCTGGATCGCCTTCATCTTCTCGTTGAGGTAGTATTCCTTCTGCGCCCGCTCCATCTGGCGTTTGACCCGCCCCTGGATGTTGCGGTCCACCTTGATCTTCTCCATCTCGACTTCGATGATCTCGTTGATCTTCTCGATCCGCTCGCCGAGGTCGACCATTTCCAGCAGCTGCTGCTTCTCCTCGATGCCGATCGGGAGGTTGGCCGAGATGTTGTCCGCCAGCTTGGACGGCTCCAGGGTCTTCATCGCGTTGAGGATGGCGTCGTAATTCACGTGGTGGCTGAGCTTGGAGAACTGCTCGAAAACCGTCTGCAGTCTCTTGACCAGAAGGGTGGTACGGGCGCTCGAGGCGGAGGTCTCCTCCAGCAGCTCCACGTCGGCGACGAAGAAACCCGGGTCGCTCACGAAACGGAGGGCGCGCACCCGCTGGATCCCCTCGACCAGGACCTTGATGTTGCCGTCGGAGAGCTTGACGCTCTGGACGATGGTGGCCGCCGTCCCGACCGCGTAGATGTCGGAGGCCTTGGGATCGTCGACCGAAGCGTCCATCTGGGTCGCCAGAAACACCCGCTTGGAGCCTTCCAGGGCGAATTCCAGCGCGCGCACCGACGAGGGGCGCCCGATCACGAACGGGATCATCATGTGGGGGAAGACCACCACATCCCGGATCGGGATCATGGGCAGCCGTTCGGTTTTTCCTGGCGACAGTTCGTTTGTCATGCTTTGGGCTTATCCGGCCTTTTCCAGTAACGAGAAGACGATGTCCTTGTTTTCGACCATCTCCCGCGTAACCACGAATTCCTTCACCTTCTTCTGTGAAGGCAACTGATACATCACGTCCAGCATAAGATCCTCGAGGATGATTTTCAATCCCCGGGCCCCCATCTTCCGTTCCAGCGCCTGGGTGGCGACGGCGGCCACCGCGTCGTCCGTGAACTTCATCTTGACGTTTTCGAACTCGAACAGTTTCTGGTACTGGCGCACCAAGGCGTTCTTCGGCTTGGTGAGGATCTCCACGAGCGCCGCCTGGTCGAGCTCGCACAGCGACCCGACGACGGGCAACCGGCCGACGAACTCCGGGATCAGGCCGTACTTGATCAGGTCCCGCGGCTCGCACATCTGCAGGATGTCGGCGCTCCGCCCCTTCTTCGGCGTCTTCGGCCCGGACGATTCCTTGTCGGCGACCAGGAAGCCCATGCTCTTCTTCCCCACGCGGCGCTCGATGACCTTTTCCAGGCCCACGAAGGCGCCGCCGCAGATGAAGAGGATGTTGGTGGTGTCGATCTGGATGAACTCCTGGTGCGGGTGCTTCCGCCCCCCCTGGGGGGGGACGTTGGCCACCGTGCCTTCCAGGATCTTCAGGAGCGCCTGCTGGACCCCCTCGCCGGAGACGTCGCGGGTGATGGAGGGGTTTTCGTCCTTGCGCGCGATCTTGTCGATCTCGTCGATGTAGACGATCCCCTGCTGGCATTTCTCCTTGTCGCCGCCGGCGTTCTGCAGCAGCTTGAGGATGATGTTCTCCACGTCCTCGCCCACGTACCCCGCTTCGGTCAGGGTGGTCGCGTCCACGATGGCGAAGGGGACGGACAGCATCCGGGCCAGCGTCTGCGCCAGGAGCGTCTTCCCCGTGCCGGTGGGCCCGATCAGGAGCACGTTGCTCTTCTGCAGCTCCAGGTCGCCCCGCTTCTTGGCCATTTCCAGGCGCTTGTAGTGGTTGTAGACGGCGACGGCCAGCTTCTTCTTGGTGATCTCCTGCCCGATGACGTAAAGGTCGAGAAACTCTTTTATTTCCTGTGGCTTGGGGAGTTTCTCCCCGATCGGGGAGGCGGCGACGTCGTCGGCGATGATCTCGTTGCAGACGTCCACGCACTCGTCGCAGATATAGACCGTGGGCCCGGCGATGAGCTTCTTGACCTCGTTCTGGCTCTTGGAGCAGAAGGAGCACCGCAGGACATCATCTCTATCGTCGTCTTTTTTCAAAGGAGTCCTCCAGGGTAAGGAGCAGCTACCCTACTCTTTTCTCGAGATGACCTGATCCACCAGCCCGTAATCCTTCGCCTGGACGGCGGTCATGATGTAGTCCCTCTCGACGTCCTTCTCGATCCGCTCGGGGTTCTGTCCCGTGTGTTTGGCGAGGATCTGGTTCATCGACTCGCGCAGCCTGAGGATTTCCCGGGCGTGGATGTCGATGTCGGTGGCCTGACCCGCCAGGCCGCTCATGGAGGGTTGATGAATCAGGATTCTGGAGTTCGGCAAGGCGAAACGCTTTCCGGGGGCGCCCGCGGCCAGCAGCAGGGCACCCATGCTGGCCGCCTGGCCGACGCAGATGGTCGACACGTCCGGCCGGATGTACTGCATGGTGTCGTAGACAGCCATGCCCGCCGAAATGGAGCCGCCGGGGGAGTTGATGTACAGGTGGATATCCTTTTCCGGGTCCTCGGCTTCCAGGAACAGAAGCTGGGCGGTGATGACATTCGCTACGTTGTCATCTATGGGAGTTCCCAGGAAGATGATATTGTCTTTCAACAGGCGCGAGTAGATGTCGTAGGCCCTCTCGCCCCGGTTGCTTTGTTCCACTACCATGGGTATTAGTGCCAAAGCTGATCACCCCACGTTAAGTTTAGCATTGCGATAGATGAAATCAAGCGCCTTGTTCCGGCGCAGGTGCTGCTCGAGACCCTCTATCCTGTTCTCCTGCTCGAGTTGGGCGCGCCAGGCGGCGGCGGTCTTGTTCGTCCCCGCGGCCAGCTTTTCCAGTTCGGCCCCGACCTCCTCGTCCGTCACCGGGATGTCCTCCTGGCGCGCGATCGCGTCGAGCAGCATCGACCGGCCGACCGTCTTTTCGGCGTTGGGCCGCTCCGCCTCGAACATCTTCTTCCAGTCGATGGGGGTCCGGTCCAGATCGATCCCCTGGTAGGCCAGGCTGCTGGCCATCCGGTGGGCCCGGGCCGACAGCTCCTCCTGGACCAGGCACTCCGGGACCTCGAGCTTCTGGCGCTCGAGGAGGGTGTCCATAAGCTCCTCCCTGGCTTTCTTTTCGGCCGCCTGCCTTGCCTGCGTTACCAAATCCTCCCGCACCCGCGTGCGCAGGGCCTCGAGGCTTTCGTAGCCGAGGTCCTTGGCCAGCTCGTCGTTGAGCTCCGGGAGCTGCTTTTCCTTGATCTCCTTCACCAGGACCGTGTAGTGGACCGTCTTGCCGGCGAAACTCGGCCGCTGGAAATCCTCGGGGTAGCTGACGTCGAAGGACCGGGTCTCCCCCATCCTGGCGCCGCGCAGATTGCTCGAGAAATCGGCGTTTGTCTGGGGATTGCCCATTTCGAGGGTGACGTCCTCCTCGTGGGTGGGCCGCTCCTCCCCCTCCAGCCGTCCGTCGACCGTCACCGTCAGGAAGTGCCCGTCGGCGGCCTCGGCCCCCTCGAGGGGCACGAACTGGGCCTGCCGCTCGCGGTACGTGTCGATCGTCCGCTCGACACTCTCCTCGGAGACCTCGGCCGGGTCCTGCGTCGCCTCGAGCCCCACGTAGTCCTTTACTTCAAATTCCGGAAGGACTTCGAACGTGAGGGCGAATTTCAGGTTCTCCCCCGGATTGCGCGTCAGCTCCTGGATCTCCGGCTGGGCCAGCGGTTTCAGCCCGCGCTTTTCGACCGCGTCCTTCCAGCAGCGCTCGACCAGCTTCTGGGTGGCTTCCCCGGAGAGGTCCGACCCGAAGCGCTGCCGGATGATCGAGATCGGCACCTTTCCGGGACGGAAGCCGGGGACCTTGACGGTGCGCGCATATTCCCGGGCCAGGCCCGTGATTTCCTTTTCCACTTCTTCGGACGGTATTTCGGCCGTCATGCTTCGCTTGCAGCTGCTGACCTCGATGATTTCGGCTGTCACCTTTTCCCTGCCTATGGTTTACAGTGTGGATGGTGTCGTCGGATCTCCCGATCCGCGCTCGTGTTCGTTGTCCCTGGTGCGAAAGGGGGGAGTTGAACCCCCACCCCTTGCGGGACTGGATCCTAAGTCCAGCGCGTCTGCCAATTCCGCCACTTTCGCAGTTGTCCGTCGTATGTCCGGGTCATATGATTACCGCAGCCGGAGAGGCAAAAGCAAGGGCGAGTCTCTAACCAAACTCGCAATGTAACAAAGGCGGGGTACTCTGTCAATGGAAGCCGGGCGGGTTTATGAAAGCGTTTTTCATAAAAAGCGTCCGCCGGCCCCGGCGCCGATGCGGCTCCGGGCGGGGGCGTGGTAGAATGCAATTTTGGGAAGGGAAGGCGACATGAAACTGGGGGTCATAGATTACATCGACTGTGCCCACTTCATCCCCGGGCACGGCAAATGCGGGCAGCCGCACGGCCACACCTACAAGGTCGAGGTCGTGATCGAGGGGGAGAACCGATCGGGGATGGTCATCGATTTCTCCGAGCTGAAGAAATCGATCAAGGAGGGGCTGGGCCATTTCGACCATAAAATGCTCAACGACCTGATCGAATATCCTTCCGTCGAGAACATCTGCGAGGCCGTCAAGGGTCGCCTGGCCGAGCTCATCCCCTTCCCCTTCACCCTCAGGATCTGGGAAGGGGAGGGGAAATGGGTGGAGATGTAAACCGGGAGGGCCGCCCGGCGGCCCCGTCCTATTCCGAGAGGCCCGGGTAGAGCGCCGGGTTCAGCAGCAGCCGCGCCAGCCCCTTCTCCGCGGGAGCCATTTCCTCCAGGATCGCGCCCGCGCTCCCGGGCTCCGCTTCGACGAACCATCCGTACTCGCGGTCCAGAGCTTCCGCCGCCGGTCTCATCCGGTCGAGTCCCGGAATCTTCACCTTCGGCGGGGGGAGGACCCTGCCGGTCGAAAAGCGCAGGAACTGCCGGATGGAGGCGAGGAAGGCGGCGCCCATCGATTCCATCCGCCTGGTCTTGATGTACCGGTAGGGGACATCGGAGCTTCCGGTCGGGATGAAATCGATCACCAGGGAATAGGCGCTCCCCTTGCGGTGGGTGATCGATCCCATGACGGCCCATTTGGCCCCCAGCCAGTTCGCGGCCGAATTGGCGGTCTCGTCGTTGAAGCTGCGGGCGGCGCCCGCGGACGCGATCGCCGTCGGCATCGTTTCCCAGAGCGGGATGACGACGAAATCGGGATACTGCTGGCTCGCCCTGGCCATGAGGATGGGGGCGGCCATGGCCGCCCACCGCAGCTCCGGGTCGTCCTCGGGCACCTCGAAGGGGAGGACCACGATGCGCACCGGGCCGGTGTCGGCGACCGGCACCTTCCCCTTCTTCGCGCACCCCGTCAGCAGCGGCGCCAGCAACAGGGTTGCCGCCGCGAGCATCAGCAGGCCGGTGCGAGCGCCGGCACGGCGGGCGCCCGCGCTCCCTTTCATCCCGCACTTCCTCATCGTTCCTCTCCCGGACCAGGGTTGTCGAAAATCGGAAGTATAACACCCCTTTCCCGAAAGCGGAGGGTGGAAATCGGGAGATACGAGCGGGGGTAGCGAAACAATAACGGGGGAGGAACGGCCCATGCGGGAAAGGGAGGATCGGGAGGAGGGGGTGGCCCTGCCGATGACGCTTTTCGCGCTGATCCTCTTCTCGGTCCTGGGGCTTTTCATGACCCTCGACGCCGTGACCGGGGTGCGGATCAGCGACAACTTCGAATCTCATACCCGGGCGACCTACGCCGCCCTGGCCGGGCTGGACCACGCGGCCGTGCTCCTCGGCGGCCTGGACCTCGACGCGGTGCTCCGGGGGCCGGACGGCGCCTGGGACGCCTCCCCCGCCGCGGTCGCCGCCGCCCGCACCGCGCGGGCACGCATGCCGTTGCCGCCGCTGACGGCCCAGGTCCTGGACATCGACGCCCCCGGGAGCGCCACGGCCGGACTCCCCGACGACGGGGTTTTGAGCACCGGGGCTCTCGGCGGCGCGGCGGGGACCCCCCTCATCCCCCTCTCGGGGCTCCCCCTGGTCGCCGCCGGCGGTGAGGCCGAACGGGTGCTCAGCCGCTATTTCGTCAAGGTCACCGACAACAACGGCGACCCTTCGGAGCTGGGCGCGGACCCCGGGGACGATCCCTTCACCGACGGTGACGGGGTCGTGATCGTTCGCTCCCTCGGGGTGGCCCGGACCTTCGCCGAGCTTACCGGGGCCCTCGTGCGCCGCAACTCGGTGGCGGTCTTCGAAACCCGGCTCCGGCGCGATCGGCTCTGGGACCCCGGCCCGGCGCTGACCGTCCTCGGTTCGGGCGTGGACGCCCTCCTTGCGGGAAACCCCGTGATCGACGGGGTCGGCGCGCCGGGGATCGGCGCCGTCGACACGGACGCGGGGGACGGAGTCGATCCCGCTTCCATCCTCCGTACGGCCGCGGGCGCCGCCGGGACCGTCGCGGGCGGGGGGCTGGAGACCCCCTCGGTGGGGGACATCACGGCCTCCATCGCATCGGACCGGGGGCGCGCGCGCCTCCTGGACCCCCGGGCCCTCGAGGACTTCATCCATGTCCGGGCGCCGCGGATGGCCGACCTGGTGCTCGACGGCCCGCAGACCTGGAGCGGGGGCGCGGCCCCCGGCCTGGGGGTCTACGACAGCGCCGCCGCCTGGAACGCCCCGGGGCAGGCGCCCAGGATTACGCTGGTCAGGGGGGACCTCTCGGCGCCCGGCGGCTTTTCCGGGGGAGGGATCCTTGTCGTGACCGGGGCGCTCGACTGCTCCGGCCCGATCGCCTGGGCCGGCCTGGTCCTGGTCCTGGGGGAGGGGAGGGTGGATCTTTCCGGCCCGGGGAGCGGGATCGAGGGGGGCCTGATCGTCGCGAACCTCACCCCGGCGGCGGCGGGGGTGGTTTTCGGAACCCCGCGGGTGTCGATCGGCGGGGAGGCGCGCATCCGGTCCGACCCGGCGGCGGTGCGGATGGCCATCAGCCTGATTCCGGCCGACCGGATCAGCTTCCGCGAAATCACCACCGCCGACCCCTGAAGGGGGTCAGTGCCCCTTGCAGCCGGCGCAGCTCGAAGAACTGCAGGAGGAGCATCCGGAGGAGATCGAGTGGGTGCTCCCGTCGGCGGAGCGGGACACGCCGTTGAAGCAGGAATAGACCTGCTCGACTTCGGCCGACCGGCAGCCCGGGCAGCGGATATCCCGTTCCGCTCCGGACCCGAAGACCAGTTTCTCGAATTCCGCGCTGCACTCCCGGCATCTGTATTCGTAAATCGGCATCGTCGTCCCCTGCTGCGATGGTGAGGTCTTCATTATAGCATACGGGGGCGGCGGGGTCAGGGGCGGTGGACGACCCCGTCGGGGAGCTCGTTCACGTCGTCGGGGCGCGGGGGGAAGTGCTCCGCGAGGACCTTCCCGAGGAGGTCGACGGCGGCGCAGATCCCCTCGCCCGCCCGTTTTTCGCGGATCCCGCGGATGATCAGGTCCCTGACCTCGTCCCAGCTCCGGTTTCCCATCCTGGCGTGGATCCCCCGGTCCCCCAGCACGACGACCTCGCGCTCGAAGAGCGACAGGTAGATCTCCACCCCGTTCGATTCGCGCGTCCGGTCCAGGCCGCTCGAGTAGAACTGCATGAAGGCGGCCTCCCGCACCCGGGTGTCCAGGGTCTGCTTCGAGATGAACCAGCGCCTCAGGGGGAGACGGGGGAGGAGGGCATAGAAAACGGCGAACGCGAGCGGCTCCACCGTGAGAATCGTCAGCGCGGTGTGGGGGAAGGGGAGGAGGAGGAAGGCGATCGTGACCGCCGCCATCCCCAGGAGCGCGCCGCGCAGGGTGGCGTGCAGATACCGGCCGGAGGCCGGGGTCACGACGAAGACGATCTCGCCCGAGGTGCGGCTTTCCGCCTTCCGGATCGCCTCCTCGACCGCTTTCTGTTCCCGCTCGCTCAATAGTGTCATGCCGCACCCGATAAGGGGATGGTTTTACCAGCTCCCGGAACTGCCTCCGCCGCCGAAACCGCCCCCGCCGCCGCCGAAGCCTCCGCCGCCGAAACCGCCGCCCCCGAAGCCGCCGCCCCCGAAGCCGCCGCCCCCGAAGCCGCCGCCCCTCCCGAAGCCGCCGCCGAAGGTTCCGGGAAAGCCTCCCGTGTAGCCGCCGCCGGAGGGACCGCCGCGCCCGCCCCCCGATTTCGCCGCCGCCTGGGCCATCGCCCCCAGGAAAAAGCCGGCCACGGCCCCGAGCCCTCCCCCCCCCAGCGCCAGGGGGAAACTCCGGGCGATGAACATGTAGGGGAGAACCGCCCCGGCCGCGGCCCCGATCAGGCCGCCGCCCCATTTCCCCGTGATGCTCAGAAGCCACAGGAGGGGGAAGATCAGGACGAAGAGGACATTCAGGATTCCCGAGGGCTTATCGGCCCCCGCCCCCGAATCGGGGCCGGACTGGTAATCCCCCTGGACGGTCCGGATGATGCCCGTCACCCCCGCGTCGATCCCCCCCGGGAAATCGCCGGCGCGGAAGCGGGGGACGATGTCGTTCTGGATGATGCGCCGGCTGCGGGCGTCGGTCAGGGTCGGCTCCAGCCCGTAGCCCACCTCGATGCGGATGGCCCGGTCCTTCATCGCCACGAAGAGGAGGGCCCCGTTATCCCTCCCCTTCTGCCCCAGCCGCCACGATTCGGCGATGCGCATGGTGTAGGCTTCCAGCAGTTCCCCCTCGAGCCCGGGAATGATGAGCACGGCCACCTGGGTGGAATCGGTCTCTTCCAGGCGGCGGAGCTTCTCCTCGAGCGCGCCCGCCTGCTGGGCGGAGAGGACGCCCGCCAGGTCGGTGACGCGCCGCTCGAGGGTCGGCACGTCCAGGGCCAGCGCCAGCGCACCCTGGAGGAGGAGAAAGGCAAGAGCCGGGACCCGTCGCAGCATCAGATCATCCTAGTCGGTGAAATCGACCACGGGGGCCTGGTCGCTCCCCGGGGCGGACTGGAAATAGGCCTTCTGCCCGAAGCCGAAGAAGCGGGCGAAGAGGTTGTCCGGGAAGCGCAGGACCCGCGTGTTGTAGGCCTGCGCCGCCTCGTTGAACCGCATCCGTTCCACCGTGATCCGGTTCTCGGTCCCCTCCAGCTGACTCTGCAGTTCCAGGAAATTCTGGTTGGCCTTCAGGTCGGGATAGCGTTCCACGACCAGCATCAGGCGCGACAGGGCGCTGCCGAGACCGGCCTGGGCCTGCTGGTACTGCTCGAGCGCCGCCGGGTCGCCGAGCATCTCCGGCGTCATCTGCATCGAGCCCACCTTGGCCCGCGACTCGGTCACCGCCTGCAGCACTTCGCTTTCGTGCGCCGCGTACCCCTTGACCGTGGCGACCAGGTTGGGGACGAGGTCGGCCCGCCGCTGGTAGACGTTTTCCACCTGCGCCCACTGGGCCTCCACCTTCTGCTGCTCGGTGATGAGGCCGTTGTAGACCCCCCAGGCGGCGAACCCCAGGATGGCGGCCCCGATCACTATGATTGCCAGACACCCGATTCCTGCCATCACGCCTTTTGTCATCGCTTCCTCCCGGATCGCTGGGATCCCCTGTGAACAGCCGGCTGAATCCGCTCCATATTAACCAATGAAAGGCTCAAATCCCACAAAGATCGGCTCCGGCTCGAGGTCGACGCCCCAGGCCTCCCGGACCCGGCGCCGGATCTTGTCCATCAGGTCGAGAATGTCGTCCGAGGTGGCCCCCCCACGGTTGACGATGGCCAGGGCGTGCCTGGCCGAGATCCGGGCGCCCCCGCTCGAGGTCTCCGGGCCGAGCCCGGCACGCGTGATCAGCCACGCCGCCGGAACCTTGATCCCGCCGCCGGGGACGGGGAAGCGGGGGATGCGGTCGGTTCCCGGCCCGAGGGCCTTCTCCAGCGCCTCGACCGTCGCCGGGGGAAGGACCGGGTTCTTGAAGAAAGACCCGGCGCTGCGGCTCTCGGGGTCGCCCGGGTTCCACGCCATCCCCTTCGCCCGGCGGATCTGGAGCACAGCGTCGCGCACCTCGGCGAGCGAAGGAGGATCCTGCCGCCCCGCGAAGCGCTCCCCGAGGTCGGGGTAGTCGATCCGGGCCTCCCCCCCGGGGCGCAACCGGAAGCTTACCTCCACGATGACCCAGCGGCGGCCGCCCGGCCGGTTGAATAGGCTCGAACGGTAGCCGAAAGCGCACCCGTCCCGGTCAAAGCGGCGGACCGATTCCTCCTCCAGGCCCCACGCCCGCACGCCGGCGATGACGTCCCCCGCCTCCTGCCCGTAGGCCCCCACGTTCTGAACCGGGACCGCGCCCGCGGTCCCGGGGATCCCGCTGAGGCATTCGATCCCCGCCAGGCGGCTCTCCACCGCACGGCGGACCAGGAGGTCCCACTCCGTCCCGGCCCCGGCATGGAGCGTGGCGCCGTCGGCGCCGCGGCGGATGCCGGCGATCTCCATCCTGAGGACCAGCCCGGCAAAGCCCCGGTCGGAGACGACGATGTTGCTCCCCCCCCCGAGGACGAAGACGGGGCAGGCGCGGGCCCGGGCGAACGCGAGGGCGTCCGGGAGCGCCTCCTCGTCCGCCACCCGGGCGAAGAACCGGGCCGGCCCCCCCACCCCGAGGGTCGTGTGGGGGGCCAGCGGCACGTTTTCCTCTACCGTCAAGGGCGCGCGCTGCTGTCGCATAGGCATCCATGATAGGAGCTTCGGCGCTTGATGTACAGGCGGTTGGCGCAAATGCCCCTTGCCCGATTCCGCGCGCCGGAGTATCCTCCCTCTCTTTTTGCGGCACCCATAGTCTCCAGCTCCGGGGTGGATTCCCATGACCTCCACGGCGGCCCCAGGGCCGCGCTACGGATTCGTCGACCTGCTGCGCGGTTTCGCCATCCTGGTGATGGTGGAAACCCACGTGGTGAACGCCTATCTCCCCCCCGCGCTGAAACAGGGCTCGGAACTTTTCTTCTGGGTCGCCTTCGTCAACGGCCTGGTCGCCCCCGCCTTCCTCTTCGCCACCGGTTTTTCCCTCATCCTGCAGGGCCGCTCCCGGTGGGACGACTGGGTCCGCTTCCGCCCCCCCTTCTGGCGGCAGCTCCGGCGCCTCGGCTTCATCCTGCTGGTCGCCTACAACATCCACCTGCAGGGGTACGGCCTCGGCTGGTACCTGGATAACCGGGACAACGCCCTCGTGTGGGAGCGGACGTTCAAGGTCGACATCCTGCAGTGCATCGTGGCCTCCCTGCTCGTCCTCCTCCTTTTGGCGATCATCGTGCGGAGGCGGAGCCTCCTGCCCTATGCGGCCGGGGGCCTCGGGATCGCGGCCGCCCTGGTCACCCCCTGGGTCTGGGCCAGGGATTTCCGCCCGGACCTGCCGCTCCCGCTGGCGCTCTATCTCAACCCGCACAAGGTGTCGCTCTTCCCCCTCTTCCCCTGGATCTCGTTCGTGCTGGCGGGGGCGTCGGCGGCCCACTGCTTCCTTCGCTCGGTGGAAGCCGAAGCGGTCCCGCGCTACATGAAACGGGCGGCGCTCGCGGGCGCGGGGCTGATCGCGGCGGGGCTGCTCCTGCGCTCCGTCCCCTGGACGCTGCCCGGACACGTCGACTTCTACACCACCAGCCCCCTCTACCTGATGGTGCGCCTGGGGTGCATTTTTGTCATTGTCGCCCTGCTCTACCGGTGCGAGGCGCGCGGGGCCGGGGCCGGGTGGCTGGGGCCCGTCCGGCTCGCGGGGCAGGAGTCGCTCCTGGTCTACGGCGCCCACCTCTACGTCATCTACTCGCTCCTGCGGCGCCAGCTGGAGCCCGTCCTGGGCCTCGAGGCGGGCTATGCGGGCTGCCTCCTCATGAGCGCCGCCATCATCGCCCTGATGCTGCCGCTGGCCCGCGGGTGGCACGCGCTCAAAAAGAGGCGCCCGCGCGCGGTGAGGATCGGGCAGGGGGTCGTCGTCGCGGCGATGGTCGTCTCGTTCCTGCTCCTGTAAGTCTTTTTCTGTCCGGCGCGGGGCCGAACCGTTATAATGGGGGGGCATGAAGATCGCCCTCGCCCTCATCCTCGCTTTCATGGCATCGGCCGGGCCCGCCGGCGCGGACACCCCCGCCGTGGTCTCGGTCCGCGCCCTGGCGCCCGCGGAGGCGCCGGCGCCCGGGGAGACCGCCGAGCTGGAGATCGAGATCGCGATCACGCCCCCCTTCCACATCAACAGCGACCGCCCGCTCGAGGAGTACCTCATCCCGACCCGGGTCGAGTTCGATCCGGTCCCGGGCGTCGTCCTCGGCCCGGTCCGGTTTCCCGAGCCGGAGGTGAAGAAGCTCCCGGTGTCCGAGAGCCCGATGGCGGTCTACGACGGCACCGTGCGGGTCACGGCCGACGTCACCCCGTCGGACCCCGCCGGCCGGGAGAGGGTCCTCGTCAAGGGGAGGGTGCGCACCCAGGCATGCGACGGCCGTTCCTGCTATCCCCCCGTCTGGCAGCCGTTCGAGGTGGAGGTCCCCCTGGCGCAGGGGGAGGGGACCGCGGCCGTCAGCCCCGCACCGGCTTCCGCCGATTTCGGGGCCGGGGGGCTCGGGATGACGTTCCTCCTGGTCTTCCTGGGGGGGCTGGGGCTGGCGCTCACCCCCTGCATCTACCCGATGATCCCGATCACGATCACCTATTTCGGCGGGCAGTCGGGGGGGCGCAGGGGGAGCGTGGCGCTGCACGCCCTCGTGTACGTGCTCGGGATGGCCGTCACCTATTCCGTCCTGGGGGTCTTCGCCGCGCTGACGGGGGGGCTGTTCGGGGGGGCGCTCCGGTACCCGCCGGTGCTCCTGGCGATGGCGCTGGTGATGGTGCTCCTGGCGCTCAGCCTGTTCGACCTGTACGAACTGCGCCTTCCCGCCCCCCTCATGCGCCTGGCCGGCGGCTCGCGGGGGGGATTTGCCGGGTCGCTCCTGATGGGGCTGACGGTGGGCGTCGTCGCGGCCCCCTGCATCGGCCCCTTCGTCCTGGGGCTTCTGACCTACGTCGGCAACCGCGGCAGCGCCCTGCTGGGATTCGGCCTCTTTTTCACCCTCGCCCTCGGGCTCGGCGTCCCCTTTCTCCTGCTGGGGATCTTTTCGGGGAGCCTCCACCGGCTGCCGCGCTCGGGTGCCTGGATGGTGTGGGTCCGGAAGATTTTCGGCTTCATCCTCCTGGCGATGGCCGTCTGGTTCCTGAAAAACCTCCTTCCCGGCCCGTTCCTCTACCCGCTGGCGCTCGCGCTGGTATTCCTCCTGGGTGGGATCTACCTGGCGTGGATCGACGCGGTCCCCGGGGCGGGGAAGACCTTCACCTTCGTGCGCAACCTCGTCGGCACCCTCTTCTTCGCCGCCGCCCTCTACTCGGCCGCCGCGGGGATCGAGGCCGGCCTGGGACGCGCGGGGACGGGGGGCGCGGAGCGCGCCGGCGGCATCGAGTGGATCCCCTATTCCGAAGAGGCGCTCGAGCAGGCCCGGCGGGAGGGGAAGCCGGTCCTGGTCGATTTCTTCGCCGACTGGTGCGCCCCCTGCCATGAAATGGACGCGAAGACCTTCGCGCTGCCGGAGGTCGTCGCGCTTTCGCGCCGCTTCGTCATGCTGAAGGTCGACCTGACGGAAGCCGGGGATCCCCTCGCGGAGAGAGTGAGGGACCGCTACGACGTCCAGGGGGTCCCGACCTATGTCTTCCTCGACCCGCGGGGGGAGGAACTAGCCGGACTCCGGGGGACGGGATTCGAGTCCGGGGACAATTTCATGGAAAGGATGAAGCGGGCGCTTCCGGGCGCCCCGGACCCCGCCGATGCGCAGGCGGGGCCCGGAGAACCCCGGCGCAGGGAGGAACCGATTTGACCCCCATCACGCCGAGACTGGTCAGGCGCGTCAGCCCGAGACAAACCGACATCACCTGGAGCGACGGGCACCGGAGCTCCTACCCCTCCTGGTACCTGCGGGAGAAGTGCATGTGCGCCTCCTGCGTGGAGGAGTTCACGGGGGAGCGGAAGGTGCGCCACGGGGATATCCCGGCCTCGCTCGAACGGACGACGGTCTTCCCGATCGGGAACTACGCCCTCGGCTTCACCTGGAGCGACGGGCACTCGACGGGGATCTACCCCTTCGAATACCTGCGCGCGCTCTGCCCCTGCCCCGAGTGCCTCCCCGGCGGCCTGGACGAGCCCCCGGAGCGGGTTCCGAAGCCCGGTTCCTTCGAAGTTTGATCCTTCGCCCCGCCGATACCCCCCGCCCGCCCGCGCACGTTGCTTTTTTCGGGAGGCGCGTGTATATTCGAAGAAAAGGCGGGGCACGGCCGGTGCCGCGCCCCGTCGGCGTTTCCGATCAAGTAAAAAGAGGCGACATGAAAGAACAAGGCGTGGTCAAGTGGTTCAATAACGAAAAAGGGTACGGCTTCATCCGGCGCGACTCGGGGGACGATGTCTTCGTGCACCATTCCGCGATCCAGGCCGCCGGCTTCAAGTCGCTGGACGAAGGGGATCGCGTGGAGTTTACCGTGACCCAGGGGCCCAAGGGGGCCCAGGCGCAGGATGTCGTGAAACTCGAGGCCTGATCGCCCGGGCCGTCCGCCTTTCGGGGGCGCCATGACTCATCCCGGGATTCCCAGACGACCTTTCCGCGACGGCGTGGAGTTGTCCATCCTCGGACTGGGGGGGATGACGCTCCTCGGCATGACCCAGAAGGGGGTGGACGCCCTGGTGGAAGAGGCGGCCGCCGGCGGGGTGAACTACTTCGATGTCGCCCCCTTCTACGGGGAGGGGGAGGCGGAGCGCAAGCTGGGCCGGGCCCTCCCGGGGCGCCGGGAGAGGGTGTTCCTGGCCTGCAAGACCCTGGAGCGCTCGGCCGCCGGGGCGCGGGCGGAGCTCGAGCGGTCGCTCCGCCGCCTCGGGACCGACCACTTCGACCTTTACCAGTTTCATTCCGTCGCCGGGATGGGGGAGGTCGAGGAGATCTTCGCCCCGGGCGGGGCGATGGAGGCGTTTGCCGAGGCGCGGCGCGGGGGGGTGATCCGCCACATCGGCTTTTCCGCCCACTCGGTCGAGGCGGCGCTCGCCATGCTCGACCGCCACCCCTTCGACTCCATCCTCTTCCCGGTCAACTACGTCTGCTACGCGCGCGGCGATTTCGGGCCGCAGGTCCTCGAGAAGGCGGCGCGGCAGGGGGTGGCGCGGCTGGCCATCAAGGCGATGGCCCACGGGCCGTGGCGCGGGTCGGACGAGCGCCGCTACCCCAACTGCTGGTACCGGCCGATCGACGACCCGGTCCTGGCACGGAAAGCGCTGCGCTTCACCCTTTCCGAGGGGGTGACGGCCCTCATCCCCCCGGGGGACGAGCGTCTCTTCCGGATGGCGCTCGGGATGGCGGCCGGGCTCGAGCCCCTCTCCCCCGCGGAGCGGGAGGAACTGCTCGCCTCCACCCGCGGGCTGCGCCCCCTGATGCGTTCGCGCTCCCGGTAGCGGACTACGGAGGCCGTCATGGACAAGGTGCAGTTCATCCTGGACGAGCGGGAGCGGCTGGAAAAGGCGGGGCTCCTGGTCGGGGTGCGGACCGTCGAGTCGGCCCAGGGGGCGTGGCTCCGGGTCGACGGGCGGCGGGTGCTCAACTTCTCCTCCAACAACTACCTCGGGTTGGCCAACCACCCGCGCCTCGCGGAGGCGGCCCGGCGGGCGATCGGGCACTACGGGGTGGGACCGGCGGCGGTCCGTTCCATCGCCGGGACGCTGCGGCTCCACACCGAACTCGAGGAGACTCTCGCCCGCTTCAAGGGGGTGGAGGCCACCCTTTCGTTCCAGTCGGGGTTTACGGCCAACCTGGCCGTCATCCCCGCCCTGGTCGGCCGGGAGGACCTCGTCTTCTCCGACGAACTGAACCACGCCTCGATCATCGACGGTTGCCGGCTCTCGGGCGCCCCCGTCATCCGCTACGCCCACGGCGACTGCGCCTCCCTCGAGCGGAAGCTCGGGGAAAACCTGCCGGCCGGTTCCGCAAAGCGCGCCCTGATCGTGACCGACGGGGTCTTCTCCATGGACGGCGACATCGCACCCCTCGGGGCGATCGCCGATCTGGCCGACCGGTACGGCGCCCTCCTCATGGTGGACGACGCGCACGGGGAGGGGGTCCTCGGGCGCGGGGGAAGGGGGGTGGTCGACCATTTCGGGCTCCACGGCCGGGTGGACGTCGAGGTCGGGACCCTGTCGAAGGCGTTCGGCGTCGTCGGCGGCTTCGTGGCGGGCCGCAGCGTCGTCATCGACCACCTGCGCCAGAAGGGGCGCCCCTTCCTCTTCTCGAGCGCCCTCCCCGCGGCCGATACCGCCGCCGCCTGCGCGGCCGTGGACCTCCTGGAGGAATCGGACGCCCTCGTCCGGAAACTCTGGGACAACGCGCGTTATTTCAAGGAAAGAATGAACCGGGCGGGGTTCGACACCGGCGCGAGCGAGACTCCCATCACCCCCGTCCTGCTGGGGGAGGCCGGGCGGGCGCAGGAATTCAGCCGGCGGCTGTTCGAGCGGGGGGTGTTCGCCATGGCCATCGCCTTCCCCACCGTCCCGATGGGGAAGGCGCGCATCCGGGTCATGATTTCGGCGACGCACGAGCGCGAGGACCTCGATGCCGGCGTCGGGAGTTTCGTCGAGGTCGGGCGGCAGCTCGGGGTGGTGTGAATCAGTCCAGGGCGACCCAGACAGACTTGACCTGGGAGTAGAGCTCGATCCCCTCCCGCCCCAGTTCCCGGCCGTAGCCCGACTGCCGGTAACCCCCGAAGGGGGACTCGGGGGCGAGCGCCCCGTAGGCGTTGATCCAGACCGTCCCCGCCTCGAGCCGGCGCGCCACCCGGTGGGCCCGGCCGATGTCGCGCGTCCACACCGCCGCCGCCAGCCCGTACATGGTGGAGTTGGCCAGCCGGACGCACTCCTCCTCCCCCTCGAAGGTGATCACCGTGAGGACGGGGCCGAAGATCTCCTCCTGCGCGATCCTCATCGACGGCGTCGCCGCGTCGAAGATGGCGGGCCGGACGAAGCACCCCTTGTCGCCCACCCTCCCCCCGGGGAGGACGGGGATCGCCCCCTCCCGGCGCCCGGTCTCGCAGTAGCCGAGCACCCGCTCCATCTGCGCCGCCGACACCAGCGCCCCCAGGCGCGTCTTCGGGTCGAGCGGGTCCCCCGGCTCGAGCCGGCGCGCCCGCGCGAGCAGCCGCTCCATCAGCTCGTCGTGGACGCTTTTCTCGACCAGGAGGCGGGAGCCGGCGTTACACACCTCCCCCTTGCCGTAAAAAATGCCGCTCGACGCCCCCCGGGCCGCGGCGTCCAGGTCGGCGTCGGCGAAGACGATGTTGGGCGATTTCCCCCCCAGTTCGAGCGACACCTTCTTGAGGTTGCCGGCCGAGGCCCGCACGATCTCCCGGCCGACGGCGGTGCTGCCGGTGAAGGAGATCTTGTCGACCTCCGGGTGCGCCGCCAGGGCGCGCCCGGCGGTCTCGCCGAAGCCGGGGACGACGTTGACGACCCCGTCGGGGAAGCCGGCCTCGGCCGAGAGCTCCCCGAGGCGCAGCCCGGTGAGGGGGGTCTGCTCGGCCACCTTGACCACGGCGGTGTTGCCGGCGGCGAGCGCCGGGGCGAGTTTCCAGGCCACCATCAGGAGCGGGAAGTTCCAGGGGGTGATGATGCCGCAGACGCCGCACGGCTCCCGCAGGGTGTAGTTGAGGAAGCGACCGGGGACGGGGATCGTCTCCCCCCCGATCCTGGGGCACCAGCCGGCGTAATACCGAAAGGTCTCCGCCGCGGCCGGGATGTCTATGCGGCGCGACTCGCCGATCGGCTTGCCGTTGTCGAGCGTCTCGGCGAGGGCCAGCTCGTCGGCGTGTTTTTCGATCAGGTCGCCCAGGGTGCGGAGGAGCCGGGCGCGCTCCCTGGCTTCCATGTCGCGCCACGAAGGGTGCCCGAAAGCGGCGCGCGCCGCCTTTACGGCGTCGTCGATATCGGGGGCGTCCCCCTCCGCCACCTCGGCGATCACCTCCCCGGTGGCGGGGTTGACGGTGGGAAAGGTCCTGCCGGAACGGGCGTCGCGGAAGCGGCCGCCGATGAACAGCTGTGTCGGTCTCGTCATGATCCGCTCCTTTCCCTGGAGCGTATCGTTTTCCGCCCGCGGTGGCAATGGTGCAAAGTCTTTGAATCCGGGGGGGCGGGGATATAAAGTAGGAAAAACCGTCAGGAGGGGATGCCGATGAAATGCCGTTTCGTGCTGCTGGCCGTGCTTGCGGGGTTTTCGATCAGTTGGGGCGCCGATGCCGGGCCCGGGACGCGCCTGCTGCGCTTCCCGGCCATTCACGGCGACCGGATCGTGTTCGGCTACGCCGGGGACCTCTACACGGTCGGCGCGGCGGGGGGGACGGCGCGCAAGCTGACGGCCGACGCCGGCTACGAGATGTTCCCCCGCTTCAGCCCCGACGGCACGCAGCTGGCCTTCACCGCCCAGTACGACGGCAACACCGAGGTCTACCTGATGCCGTCCGGGGGGGGGATCCCCCGGCGGCTTACCATCACGGCCACCCTCGGGCGGGACGACGTGGCCGACCGGATGGGGCCCAACAACATCGTGATGGGGTGGAAGGGGAACGACAAGATCCTCTTCCGCTCGCGCAAGGACGAGTGGAACGACTTCAAGGGGGACCTCCTGCTCGCCTCCGTCGAAGGCGGCCTCCCCGAACCGCTCCCGCTCCCCTACGGCGGTTTCGGCTCCTTCTCCCCCGACGGGAAGCGGCTGGCCTACAACCGCGTCTTCCGCGAGTTCCGCACCTGGAAGCGCTACCGCGGCGGCCAGGCGGACGACGTCTGGATCCACGATTTCGACTCCCGCACCACGGTCAACATCACCGACAACCCGGCCCAGGACATCATCCCGATGTGGGCGGGGGAGCGGATCTATTTCCTCTCCGACCGGGACGAGAAGAAGCGCTTCAACCTTTACTCCTACGACCTGCGGTCGAAGAAGACCGAGAAGCACACCGACTTCGCCGACTTCGACGTCAAGTTCCCCTCGCTCGGGGACCAGGCCATCGTGTTCGAAAACGGCGGCTTCCTCTACCGCTTCGACCTGCGGAGCCGCAAGGCGGTGAAGGTGCCGATCACGGTCGCCGACGACCAGGTGACGGGGCGCGGCGGCTGGATCGACGTCTCGCGCCGGGTGTCCAACTACGAGATCGCGCCCGACGGCAGCCGCGCCCTCTTCGGCGCCCACGGCGAGGTCTTCACCGTCCCGGCCAAACACGGCCGCACCCTCAACCTGACCCGCACCCCCGGAGCGCACGAGCGCGCCTCCAAATGGTCCCCCGACGGGAAATGGATCGCCTGGATCTCCGACGCCTCGGGGGAGGACGAGGTCTATATCGCGCCCCGGGACGGGTCGGGCCCTCCGCGGCGGCTGACCGAGGGGGGGGACACCTACAAGTTCTCCCTCCTCTGGTCCCCGGACAGCAAGAAAATCCTATGGTCGGACAAGAAGCTGCGGCTGCAGGTCGTGGAGGTGGAGTCGGGGAAGGTGACCGAGGTCGCCCGGGCGAAGGCGTTCGAGATCGCCGACTACGCCTGGTCCCCCGACAGCCTATGGGTCGCCTGGGCCCAGGAGGAGGAGACGCAGCTGCAGACGGTCTACCTCCACTCCCTGGCGAGCGGCGCGACCTTCCCCGCGACCGACGGCTGGTACGATTCGGGCTCCCCCGCCTTCAGCGCGGACGGCAAATACCTCTTCTTCGTCTCCAGCCGCACCTTCAATCCCGTCTACGGGCAGAACGAGTTCAACTACTCCTACCGCGACATGGCGAAGATCTATCTCGTGACCCTCGCCCGGGAGACCCGCTCCCCCTTCGAGCCCAAAAGCGACGAGGTCAGGATCAAGGAAGAAGGGAGCAAGGAAGAACCCAAGCCGAAGCCGGAGCCGGAGGCAAAAGTGACGGTCCGGGTCGACCCCGACGGGCTCGTCGGGCGCGTGGCGGAAGTGCCGGTCGAGAGCGGGACCTACCGGCACCTGACCTCCGCCGCCGGGAAGCTCTACTACATGACGCTCCGGAAGGGGAAGGCGGTGCTCGCGCTCTACGATTTCGATAAACTGAAAGAGACCGAACTCCTCGACGCCGACGGGTACGAGATCTCGGCCGACTCCAAGAAGATGCTGATCGGCCAGGGCGGGTCCTACTCGATCGTCGACCTCCCCTCCGCCCGCCCCGACACGAGCGAGCGGCTCGACCTGGGGGATCTCCGGTTCGAAGTCGACCGCGCCGCCGAGTGGCGGCAGATCTTTCACGAGTGCTGGCGCCAGATGCGCGACTTCTTCTACGCCCCCAACATGCACGGGGTGGACTGGGCCGGGATGCGGGAGCGCTACGCCGAACTCCTCCCCTTCGTGCGCCACCGCGCCGACCTCACCTACGTCATCGGAGAGATGATCGGCGAGCTGAGCGCGGGGCACGCCTACGTGGGGGGCGGGGAAGTGCCGCCCAAGGAGCGGGTGCCGCTCGGGCTGCTGGGGGCGGAGATCGAAAAGGACCCCGCCTCCGGGTATTTCAGGATCGTCAAGATCCTCCGGGGCGAGAACTGGGACAAGGCCACCCGCTCCCCGCTCACCGACATCGGGGTGGACGCCAAAACCGGGGACTACATCCTCGCCGTCGACGGCCGCCCGACGCGGGAGATGCGGGACCTCTACGAAGCCCTGGTCCATACCGCGGGCAAACAGGTGAAGCTGCGCCTGAACGGGAAGCCGGAAGAGGCCGGGAGCCGCGAGACCGTGGTGGTGCCCGTTGGCGACGAGCACGGGCTGCGCTACCACGAGTGGGTGCGGGGGAACCTCGAACGGGTGGAGAAAGCCACCGGGGGGAGGGTGGGGTACATCCACATCCCCGACATGGGGGTCGACGGGCTGAACATGTTCGTGCGCCACTTCTACCCGCAGTTCCGTAAAGAAGCGGTGATCGTCGACGTGCGCAGCAACGGCGGCGGGAACGTCTCCCCGATGGTGATCGAGCGGCTCAGGCGGGAAGCGGTGCTGGTCGACATCGCGCGCAACACCGCCCCGAGCCTCGACCCGGGCGGGATGATCCCCGGGCCGAAGGTGGCGCTGCTCGACGAGTTCTCCGCCTCCGACGGCGACATCTTCGCCTACCGCT
>JAAYCX010000072.1 GCA_012729555.1 Acidobacteriota bacterium | reverse complement strand
TCTGTGAAAATGTGTTCCGAAAAGTACAGGCTGTGTGGTAGATTGAGTCATCAAAAAGCCTCTTTTGCCGTATGCAACTTGATTGGCGTCAAGTAGTTATACGAACGAAGGGGCTTTTTGTTTTATCACTTCATGAATTATTCGGGTTAAAAACAAGGTTTGCCGTCAAAAAATCCGACTTCGGGAAGAGGAGGATTTATGAAACTTCAGAAAATCGGCGGGGTTGCCGCGATTGCTTCCATCTTTGTATGGTTTTCGGCCGTTTTGATATACCACTACTCCGGTCTTCCAGACGATCCGGTCAAGGCGATGGAGGCCTATTCGGCGGACCCTGCTCCTTCAAATATCTGCCTGGTATTGATTGAAGCCTGCTCCCTTTTGTTGATGGTTTTTTTTCTGGCTCTTCATGAGCGCATGCACGCCGGCGCCCCTTATCTCACGCGCATCATGCTGATAGCCATATCAGCGGCCGCTGCCATGGGAATCATGGAAGTGGTGATCTGGATAACGGGCATGCAGCTGATCGCGCCAGCCCGGGATGCTTCCGCCTACAGGGCCCTCGATGCCATATTCAACGGCTTGCACAATGCGGGCGGTCATGCAGGCATGTGGGCCGTACTTTTTGCCGGATGGGCCATCATAAAAACGAAGGTATTCCGCCCAATTCTCGGATGGCTGCTCCTTGGAGCCAGCATCCTCGCGATCCCTGAATTCATGATTCCCCAGATCGGACTGGTCAAACCCATTTATATCGCTTACGCAGTCATCATCTGGATGGGAATGGAACTGATCAGGGGAAAGACATCCTGGCCGACAGATAGAAATAGATCCTCGGCTATTTAGGGGCTGATATGCGGCCTGCCTGTTCCATTTCCGGGGCCCGGGCATAGAGTCTGTAATAATCGGGGCGCCGGCGCGTTATGGGTTCGAGGGCAGGGATATGGGAACAGCCGCGAATTTCATGAGCGCGCAGGCGGTCGCCATGACTCCATCATCGACTTTCGCCGAACTGTACGAAAGCCACTTCGCCGCGGTCTACCGCACGGCGCTCCGCGTCACCGGGAACCCGGCGGACGCCGAGGACGTGGTCCAGACCGTCTTTCTCCGGGTTCTCGACCGGGAGCATGGGCGGGACTACGCGCGCATGCCGGAGGCATTTTTCCGGCGCGCGGCGGCCAACGCCGCGATCGACCTCCTGCGCCGCAGGAGGGTGCGGGCGGAAACCGGGCTCGATGGCGCCCCGGCGCCCGCGGCGCGGGAAACGGAGGTGCTGCTCAAGGAGCGGCTGCGCCGCGCGATCGCCGGATTGCAGCCGGAGGACGCGCTCCTGTTTCTGTTGCGGCACGTGGAAGGATTCACCAACGGCGAACTGGCGCGCATGTTCGGGCAGGACAAGAACAACATAGCCGTCCGGCTCCACCGTATCCGGCATGCCCTGCAGATGGAACTGGAACGTTAGGAGGCGGCGATGTCAGAAGAGCGATTGGACAAGGCTTTGGAGGCGATGAGGAACGAGACCGCGGACGACGGGGAACTGGCCCGCGCCCGTGACCGCGTGTGGGGCCGGCTCTCGGAGGCCGCCCTCTGCGCCGATTTCCGGGCGCGGTTTCAGGAGTATGCGGACGGGACACTCGAGTCCGGCCCCCGGCTTCTGCTGGAGGACCACCTGGGCCGCTGCGCCGGCTGCCGGGCGGCCCTGGCCGCGCAAAGGGGGGAACGGACGGCGGCGCCCCAGCCGCGGCGCGCCGCGCGCTGGCCCCGCTGGGGCACCTGGGCCGCGGCGGCGGCGCTTTTCCTGGGGATCGCCTACCTGGGCCGGGCGCACCTGGATTCGCTGCTGGCGCCGGGCGGTCCGCGTGCCACGGTGGCTTCGGTCACCGGGAGCCTGTACCTCCTCCCGCAGGGGGTCCTGGCGCCGGGGGCGGAGATCGGGGAGGACGAGGTGGTGCGCACCGGTCCCGGCTCGCGGGCCGTCCTCCGCTTGGCCGACGGTTCCCTGGTGGAGGTCAACGAGCGCACCGAGCTTTCGGTCCACGCCGCCCGGAGCGGCCGGGTCGTCCGGCTCGAGCGCGGCGACGTCATCGTGCAGGCGGCCAGGCAGCGCCGCGGCCGGCTGCGGGTCGAGACGCGCGATGCGACGGCCTCGGTCAAGGGGACGGTCTTTGCCGTTTCCTCGGGACTCGGCGGGACCCTGGTCTCCGTCGTGGAGGGGAGTGTGGCGGTGGCCCAGGGCGGGGGCGAAACGCTCCTCGGCCCGGGGCAGCAGGCGGCCTCCAGCCCGGCGCTGATCCGGTCGGTTCCCGAGGCGGTGGCCTGGAGCCCTGACGCCGGGACCTATCTCGGGATCCTGGCCTCGCTGGCGCAGATAGAGAAACAGGTGGCGCTCCTCCCCTCGCCGGAGCTGCGCACCCGGTCGCGGCTGCTGCACCTCCTCCCCCCTGCAACCGTCGTCTACGGCGCCATGCCCAACATCGGCGACACCGTCGGCCGGACGCTCGAGTTCGCCGACCAGCAGGCGGCCGCCAACCCCGCTTTCGAGTCGTGGTGGACGTCCGATTCCGGGCGCTCCCTGCGACGGCTGCTCGGGCACCTGGAATCCGCGGCGCATCTCTGCGCCGATGAAATCGTCTTTGGATGGTCCCGCGGCGGCGCCGCCGGGGACGCGAGCCTCCCCATGATCCTCGCGGAGGTGCAGCCCGGGAGGGAGGCCGACATCGCCACCGTGCTGGAGGCGCTCGCCGGCCCGGGCGGCGGCCGGGCGCCGGCCTATCGTTTCGCGGACACGCTCCTGGTCCTCTCCGATTCCGAAGCACACCTCGAACGGGTGGTGGCCGGTCTGGGCCGGGGCGGGGAAACGCCCTTTATCCGGGCGATCGGGGAGCGGTACGCGCGCGGCGCGGGCTGGCTGCTCGCGCTCGATCTCGAGTCGATTCTCGCCTCGACGGCCTCCCCGGGCGGTTCCCCGGCCGATGTCGCCGGGATCAGCCGGGCGCGGCACCTGTTTCTGGAGCGGCGCGCCCCGCAGGGGGTCGAGGAGAACGACCTGACGCTCGCGTTTGCGGGCCCGCGGACCGGCATGGCGTCGGTGCTGGCGGAGGCCGGGTCGGGCGGCGCGGCCGAATACCTCCCCTCCGGCGTGCTCGCGGCCGGCTACGTTTCCATGCGCGAGCCGGAGCAGGTCTTCGGGGAGATGCTGCGGCTGGCGACGCAGTCCGATCCCTTGGCGGCCGGACGCCTCGCCGAGGCGGAAGCAAAACTCGGCCTCAGCTTTTCGGGCGACATCGCCGCGTCGATCGGGACGGAGTCGGCGGTGGGAATCGAGAGCGTCTCGACCGCGGGGCTGGGCTGGGTCATGGCCACCCTGGTCCACGACCCGGCCCGTCTCGACGGAGCGATCCGCGCCCTGGCCCGGGCCTGCAACGAGGCCAGCGAGGCGGCCGGCCGGCCGGGGCGGATCTTCGTGGAGCAGGAGGCATCGGGCGGGCGGACCTGGATGTCGCTCCAACCCGCTTCGGGCCCCGTCCCCCTCGTATGGACCTACGACCGCGGCTATCTGGTGGCGGCTTCCGATCGCGGCGCCGCCCTGCGGGCGATCGCCACGCGGGGGGGCGGTTCGGCCCTGGTCTGGTCGCACCAGTTCCGGACGCGGCTCCCCGCATCGATGGGACTCCATCCGTCCGGCTTCGCCTGGCTCGACACGAAAGGGGCCTTCGAAGGCTACGCCGGGCTGACGGCCGACCCGGTGCTCCGAACCCTGCTCGAGGAGCGCGAGCCGGTGCTGGTGGTTTTCAGCACGACCGGGGAACAAATCCGTGCGTCCAGCCGTAATCGATTAACGGGGCTGATGATGGACCTGATGCTCCTGCAGAACCTCCCACGGAATCCGTAGGGATGCCCCGGGGCGGCCGCAGGCCGGGGGGTATGGGCGCTTCATGACGTCGACCGTTGTCGAACTGGATGATCTCAGGGTGAGACTGGGGCGGCGGGAGATCCTCCGCGGGATCTCCTGCCGCCTCGGCGTTTCCGGAGTCGGCAGGGTCATCGGGCTGCTCGGGCCCAACGGCGCCGGCAAATCGACCCTGATCCGGACCCTGCTCGGATTCCACCGGCCGGCGGCCGGGAGGGCCCTGGTTCTCGGATGCGATTGCCGGAAGGAGCGCCGCGAGGTGCAGCGGCGCGTGGGCTACATGCCGGAGACCGACGCCTTCATCGGCAACATGTCGGCCGTCTCCTTCCTCACCCTCATGGCCCGGCTTTCGGGGCTCCCCGCAAAGGCCGCCCTGGAGCGGGCCCACCGGACACTGTTCCAGGTGGGCCTCGGGGAAGCGCGTTACCGCGAACTGGGCACCTACAGCCTGGGAATGCGGCAGATGGCGCGGCTGGCCCAGGCCATCATCCACGGCCCCGACCTGGTGGTGCTCGACGAGCCGACCAACGGGCTGGACCCCGCGGCGCGCCGGCGCATGCTCCGGCTCATCCGCGAAATGAAGGAGGAGCAGGGGATGAACGTCCTCCTCTCCTCCCACCTCCTCGGCGATGTCGAGGAGGTGTGCGACGAGGCCGTCATCATGCGCGAGGGCGGGATCGTGCACGCGTGCAACCTCGAGGAGGAGCGGCGCTCGAACCGGCGTTTCATCGAGCTCGAGGTGATGGGCCGGGACGCGGGTCTCGGCGGGGCGCTGGAGGCGGCCGGCGCCCACGGGATCACCGAAGGGGGCGGCCGCTGGCGCATCGTCCTCCCGCCCGAGGTCGCCATCGACGCGCTCTGGGGGCTGCTGGCGCGGCAGGGGCTGCTCGTGCGCAAGCTCGCGCACCGGCGCGATACGCTGGAGGAGATCTTTCTGAAGGCGATGGGCCGTATCACCCACACGCCGGGGGAAGCCGGGGACGCACCGCCGCGTTCCTGAAGGCGGGCGGGGAAGGGGGAGCGATTCGATGGCCGTCTACAGGATGGGATATCGGCGGTACGCGGGGCCGGTTACGGGACGGTGGGAGCGTTTCTGGGTGCTGCCGCGGGTGGCCTGGCGGCGCCTGTTCGCGGAGCGGCTGATCGTCGCCCTGCTGATGGCCGCCCTGGTCTGGCCCCTGCTCTGCGCCCTGTACATCTACGTCAGCCACCAGGCGGAACTGCTCGGGGGGATGGCCCGGCCGCTCCGGGACCTGGCCGGGATCGGCGGACCCTTCTTCATCGTGTTCATGAGGGTGCAGGCCGTCCTCGCCGTCCTCGTCGCGGCCCTGGCCGGGCCCGGCCTGATCGCGCCCGATCTCGCCGACAACGCCCTGCAGCTCTATTTCAGCCGCCCGCTCTCCCGGGCCGCGTACATCCTCGGGCGGCTCCTGACGCTCTCCGGCCTCCTCTCCCTGGTCACGTGGGTCCCGGGCCTGGTCCTGTTCGGGATCCAGGCGGGGATGGCCGGCGGGGGCTGGGCGGGCGCCAACTGGCGGCTCGGCGCGGGCATCGTCGCGGGACTCGGCGCATGGATCCTCCTGGTGAGCCTCGTGGCGCTGGCGGCGTCGGCAGCCGTGAAGATGCGGGTGGTGGCCGGGGGCCTCGTGCTCGGCTTCTTCTTCGTCCTGGGGGGCGCCACCGCGATGATCAACGCCGTCTTCCGGTCCACCTGGGCCGGCGTCCTGAATCCGGCCTGGGCGGCGCGCCGGTTGTGGTACGCCCTGCTCGGGGTGGATCCCCCCGCGGGGCCGGGAGCATGGGAGTCCGCCGCGGCGCTCGTGACTATCGCCCTCCTGCTCCTGGCCCTCCTCGCGCGGAGGCTGCGCCCCGTGGAGGTGACGGCGTGACCGGCCCCGAGGTGATCCTGGACGAAGTGTCGAAATTCTACGGCGAGGTGCTCGGGGTGAACCGCGTCAGCCTGGCCATCCCGCCGGGGATCACCAGCCTGGTGGGACCGAACGGCTCGGGGAAGACCACCCTGCTGAACCTGATGACGGGGCTGATCCTGCCCGACAGCGGGTCGGTCCTCATGCGCGGCATCTCCCCCCGCGACCCCGAACGGCTGATGCGCATCACGGGGTATGCCACCCAGTACGACGCGGCGCCGCGCCGGGCCACCGGCCACGGCTTCCTCACCGCCGGGCTGCTCCTGTACGGGTACGGGAGGAGCCAGGCCGAGGAAATGGCCTGGAACGCGCTCGGGCGGCTGGGGCTCGAGGAAGCGGCGCACCGGCGGATGGAATCCTATTCCAAGGGGATGCGGCAGCGCGTCCGCCTGGCGCAGGCGATCGCCCACGAGCCCGACCTGCTCCTGCTCGACGAGCCGCTCAACGGCCTGGATCCCCTGGTGCGCGCGGCGACCATCGAGCTTTTCCGCTCCTGGGCCGCCCAGGGACGCCACGTCATCCTCTCGAGCCACGTCCTCCGGGAGGTGGACCTGGTCAGCGACCGGGTGATCCTGATCGCCAACGGGATGGTGGTCGCCGAGGGGAAGATCCGCGATGTCCGGGAGGAGATTCGCGAGCAGCCGTGCCAGTATATCGTCCGCTGCGAGGACGCCTCGCGCCTGGCGGCCCGGCTGTTCGGCGGGAGCCACGTCGTCGAGGTCCGGCTCCTCGAGGATCGGACGGGGCTCCGGGTGCTGACGCGCGACCGCGAACGGTTCGCGCGCGCCCTCGGCTGCATGGCCCTCGAAGGGGAGCGGATCGAGAGCGTCATCCCCGCGGACGAGAACACGGACGCCCTTTACGAATACCTGATCGGTGCGGGGAGGTAGGATGCACAATCTGGACCGGGCCCGGCAGGCATGGACCATTGCCAGGATCGAACTGCGGCGCGCGTTTGTCTCCCGGCGCGCCTTCTGGGTCTACGGCCTGGCCCTGCTCCCCTCCCTCATCTTCCTGGGCGGCAGTCTCCAGGCCCGCCTGCGCGAGTCGAGGCTTTCGGCCGGCGGCCTGACCCCCGCCCCCCTCGTCGACGGGCTCCGGGAGGGCCAGGCGCCCGCGGAGGTGCTCGAGCGGCTCGGCAGGCCGGTCTATGACCGCCAGTGGGTGACCTCCCGGCGCGTGCGCGACGCCTCGGAACGCGACGGGGTCACCCGGCATCCGATCCAGCCCGCCGTCGAGGCCCGCTATGTCCGGCTCAACATCCTGCAGCCGGCCTATGGCAGCGACCGGACGGCGCGGATCTACGAATTCGAGGTCTACGGCGACGGCCCGGAAAACCTGGCGCTGGGGCGCCCGGCCACCTCCAGCCCCCCCTGCAGCGCCGGGGAAGGGCCGGAAAAGGCGTTCAACGGCAGCGTCGCGGGAGGCCCGACGGATCGCTGGTGCTCCCGGGGGGGGCGTCCCTATCTGCAGGTCGACCTCGGCGCGGCGCGCGAGGTCCGGCGCGTGGTGATCCGGCACGCCGGCGCCGGGGGGGAGCCGGAAGAACTCAACACCCGTCTCTTCAGCGTCCAGACCAGCGCGGATAACCGGCTGTTCACGACCGTGGTCGAGGGCACCGGTGCGCGCCTCGTCGACGAGATCACGGCCCACCGGGCGCTGACATACTTCGACGGGCGGCGCGAGGCCCGGCTGGAGTTCGCCGACGGAGCGCTCGCCTCCACGGACATCCGCCCGCTGCGCGATTTCGAGGGGGACCGCACGATCTTCGCGGGGGTGTTCCAGTACTTCTACCTGCGCCTGGCCGTTTTCTTCGGCTGCCTGGGCATCTTCATGAACCTCTTCCGGGGAGAGATGCTCGACAGGACCCTGCACTGCTGGCTGCTCGCCCCCGCGCGGCGCGGGGTGCTCCTGGCGGGAAAATACGGCGCCGGGCTGATCGCGTCGACGGTGATTTTCGCCGGAGGCGCGCTCCTCTGCCTGCTGGTGCTCCTGTGGACTCACGACCCGGCGGAGGTCGAGGCCTACTGGCGGGGGAGCGGGATGGCCCACGCCTTCTGGTACGCCCTGGCGGCGGCCCTGGGGTGCGTGGGGTACGGCAGCGTCTTTCTGGCGGCGGGGCTGCTCGTGCGCAACCCGATCCTTCCCGCGGCCGTCCTGCTCGGCTGGGAAGCGATCCACCCCTTCCTCCCCCGGGTTCTCCAGAAACTGAGCGTGCTTCATTACCTGCAGTCGCTCTGCCCGGTCCCCGCGCCGCCGGGCCGGGACCTGCCCGCCCTCCTGCAGCTGCTTTTGGCCCCCGCGGAGCCGGCCTCCCGCGCGGGTTCGATCCTCGGCCTCCTCCTCCTCACGGCGCTGGTGCTCGGGATCGCGCGCCGCGCCATCGGCCGCCTCGAAATCTCCTACGGCACGGAGTCATAGCTGGGAATCCCCCCTTTCCCGCACGGGATCGGGTGGCTGCCCCGCTTATTCGAGGACCCGGGCCTCGTCGGAGCGCCCTTCCTCCCAGCTGCTCCAGCCCGAGTTCATCCCGTAGGGGCACTTGTGCGACAGCGCCTCGATGCGGCGGATCCGGCCGTTCTCGATCCGGAACACCTCCGCGATCTGCCAGGTCCACGGGGTCACCGGGCCCAGGGTCACCTCGCGGCCCGAGGGGGTCGTGAAGTGCCGCGTCTTCCCGGCGCCGTGGTCGAAGAAGGCGAAGGCGAAGACGAGCCCCCGCTCCCGGTCCACTGCCGCGAACCGGCGGTCGCGGATGCGCGACACGAAATGGAGCAGTCCCGACTCGAACTGCTCCCGGCAGCTCCACGACGAGGAGTAGGAGGTCGCCGTTCGGGGGTCGGGTCTGGGCTCCCCCGGTGCCAGCGGCACGTTGGTCGTGCGCACCCCGTTTTCCAGCCGGTCGCAGTCATCGGTGAAGAGATAGACCCCCCTGCCGTCATTCTGCTGCATCCCCGAGAAATACATGTTGGCCGTCCGGACCAGGTCCCCGCGCGTCATCCGCCCGTCCTCGGGGATTTCCTCCCTGAAGAGCGGGTGGGGAGCCCCGAGCCGCTCCACGCTGATCCCCGCCGGGGGGAAGTCCTCTCCCGCCGCGCTGTCCGCCCGGAGCACGAGTTGCTCGGCCTCGTCGATGCGGCCGGAACGGATCCGGAGGCGCAGCGCGACGGCGACCGGGTCCCCCTCCCCCGGCCGCTCGCTCTCCTCCCTGGCCGTCCCGAAAAAGCCCACCTGCCCGCTCTTCACGTCGGGGACATAGAGCCGGTAGCTCCCTTTCCCCGTCATGCTGGCCCAGAGCCCCTCCCCCGGTTCGAGCCGGACGCCGTTTTCGGTGAAGCGCCAGCCGGGGGAAAACAGCCCCGGGTCCGGCTCGTGGGCCAGCATCGCGTCCAGGTAGCGGTCGACATAACCTTCGAGGCAGGCGCGGTCGCAGGCGGTTTCCGCAACGGGTTTCCGGCAGGCGGCGCCGGCCAGGGTCAGGCAAAGCGCGATGAAGGCGAAGATTCCCGATCGTTTCGGCATGGCAGGGCTCCCTCTTCCCGGTTGTGATTTCGGGACTACCCTAACGGAAAGGGCGTTCCCGGGTCAAGGCGGCGAGGCCGGGGTATAATGAAACCATGGTCATCGTGGACGGCAACAACGTGATGGGGCAGCGGGTGGGGTGGCACCGCGACAAGCCCGCGGCGCAGCGGCGCCTGCGGGAGGAGGTCGAGCGCTTCGCCCGGCGGGAAAACGAGGCGCACCTCCTGGTCTTCGACGCCGCGCCCGCCGGCACCCCGGATCAGACCGCGGTGGAAATGGACACTTCGCCCCTGACCACCCTGTACGCGCGCCGCGGCTCGAGCGCGGACGAACTCATCCTCGAGCGCCTGTACCGCCACGGCGACGGCGATCAGGTGTGCGTGGTGACCTCCGACCGGGCGCTCGCGCGCCAGGCGAGGGTGCTCGGGGCCCGGGTCGTCAGTTCGGGCGAATTCCGGCGCCGGCTCGAGCGGGGCGCCCGGTCGCCCGAAGCGTGAGCCTCAGGCCGCGATCGGTTCCGAATCCTCCGCCGCGTCCCGCTGCCGGCGCTGCATCCTCCCCGCGGCCAGGGCGAGCCCGAGACCCACGAGGCAAAGGGCGGCGGCGATGACGAAGGCCATCTGGTAACTGCCGCCGTGCATTTCCTTGGTGACGGCGGCGATCCGGGGGCCGATCACGCCGCCGATGGCGAAGGAGATGAACATGAGCCCGTAGTTGATGCTCAGGTGCCGGGTTCCGAACAGGTCGGCGGTGACGGGCGCGATCAGGGCGATGTAGCCCCCGTAACAGAGTTCGACGAGGAGCACGCCGGCGAGAAAGAGCGGGACCCAGCCCGAAGCCGCCAGCGCCACGAACGACAGGGTCGAGCAGGCGAAGAGCATCATCATCAGGGGGTAGCGGCCGATCCGGTCCGAAACACCGCCCAGAAACAGCCTCCCGATGGTGTTGGACGCGGCCAGGATGCTGACGATGAAGGCCGCCTGCTGCGCCGGGATCCCCATGGCCGACTGGATCATCGGGGAGGCGTGCCCCAGGATCATGAGCCCGGAGGTGGCCCCGATCGTGAGCGCGGCGAAGGCGACGTAAAACTGGGGGGTCGCGAGCATCCGGCGCCAGGTCAGATCCCGCGCCGCCGGGGCGGGGGAGGCCGAGGGCGCCACCTTGTGCATCCCGGTCCGGATGTCACGGGTGTCGGCGATCAGCCGGGAGGCGGCGGCGATGATGACAAACAGCCCCACTCCCAGGATTTTAAAGGCGTTGCCGATCCCGTACTGGGACGCCAGCCAGGCTCCCGCGGGGGCGAGCAGGACGGCGCCCGAACCGTAGCTGGCCACCATGACCCCCGAGATCAGCCCCTTCTTCTCGGGGAAGAGCTTGACCATGTAGGAAATCATCAGCGGGTAGATGGTCGTGGTCCCCACGCCCACCCCCAGGCCGAAGCTGAGATAGAGGGCGGGGATGGAACTGACCGTGCCGGTGGCGTAGAGGCTCACGCCGTACAGCGCGGCCCCGATCAGCACGATCGTCCTGGTCCTGAGGTACTCCTGGAGTTTCCCGACCAGGGGCGCGATCGCCCCCGCCAGGATGAAAAGGGTAAAGGCCGCGCTGACGGCCGACGTGGTCCAGCCGTACTTTTCGATCAGGGGGTTCTGAAAAACGCTCCAGGCATAGCCGATGCCGGCGCAGGCCTCGATGCCGATGCCCGCGAGCAGGGCTGTCGCCCGTCTGCTGGTGTTCGCCATGGGATAAAAGGTCCTTCCGTGCTTGAGGCAGCGGTTTTAAAGCAGGACCCGTCGAGGAGGGGAGTGCGGCGGTCGGACTCCGGCAGGCTGCGCCCGGAGCCTGCCGGCCCGGGCACACATCCCCCGACGTCATCGATCCGTCAACCCTGAATCCTTAACGTTCCAAAGGCCCCGTTGCCCGGGGTCCCGAGCCGACATCAGACTACCGCCAAGATGCTCCGCTTTGAAACGACTGCCAGTGTTTCCATCCGCGCGTCGGCCCTATCATCACCACCGACGGCGCCATCGTCCAACGCGCTCTTCCCATCCCCCCGCGGTCCGTCTTCCATCGGGTCCGGGGGATCGGGGGCCGGGCGGGTACGCCGCGCCTCGCGGCCCTCGGGATGCGCGCATAACTCTCCGCCCGCGCTCGGGCGAAGGGATTAAATAACAATAAAAAGGCTCCGCGTCAATGCCCCGGGATGTCGATCTCGATCAGCCGGCTTCCCTGTCGGCCCCTGATTCCAGAATCCTTCACCCAAAACACACTTGGCCCCATTGGATACGGGGAGGGAAGATCCGGCGTCATCACCGCCGGAAGGAGAGACCCATGGGGTGTCCGGCCGCCGTGCTCGAAGCCTGGGGACGACGCGCCGTGTGCGAGTCGGCCGAGACCATCGCGAGAATCCTCGCCTGTCTGGGCCTCCCGATCCGCCCGCCACCCGTCGCCCCTGCCGTGCCCGACAATGAATCGCCATGAATATAAACGGGTGCGGCCAAAATCGATGTCGATCGCCCCGATCTTCGATTTAAATGCCCCCCATAGTCAAGAGGGTGCTTTCGCAGTCGACATAATGAGGCTTATCAGTAGAGGGGAGGGGGAAGGGAATACCGGAGGAGTGGGGTCTGGCGCTAAGCGCCAAGATTACGGATGACTGGATCAACTCCCAAAAAATAGCGCGTGTGTTTCCGCTCGCCGCGGCGAATAAGCGCGCCCTTTGCGACAAGATCCTGCAAGTCGCGGGTGGCCGTGGCGCGAGAAGTCGATGTGATGCGAATATACTTCTCTGCGCTCATGCCGCCCTTGAATCCGCCAGGGCCTTCTTCGAACATTCGCAGCAAAGCCTTTTCCTGCCGTGGATTCAGTCGATCGCGCAGTCGATTCAGCAGCTTTGCTTTCTCGATCAGAAACTCGACGCGGATCTGAGTCGATTCCTGCGCCAGGACAACCGTGTCCGCAAACCACTCAAGCCATGGTGTAATCTCGTTGGTTTTGTTGGCATCCTGCAGCGCTCGATAATATTCCTTTTGCCTCTGTTTGATGGCATCCGCTAACGCCAGGAGCGTCGGATGACCCACCGCCTGCGACAGTGCTTTTTCGGAGACCGCGCGACCGATGCGGCCGTTGCCATCTTCGAAGGGATGTATGGTGACAAAATACAGGTGTGCGATGCCGGCTCTGGTAATCGGCGGCAAAGCAGACTCGCCTCCGGGAGTTGTTCGATTAAACCACTCAGCGAATCGCGCCATCTCTTTGGGGACAACCGATGACGGAGGTGCCTCGAAATGAACCTCTATACGATCCATCCGGTTTGTTATCACCTGCATCGATTCTTCATGAGTCCGGTAGCGGCCGATATCACGAAGATCCGTGCGTCCCTTCATCAACATCTGGTGCCATCGATAAAGCATCGGCTGGGCTAATGGTTGATCGTAGGTCCGATAGAGATCCACCATCATCTCCGCGATGCCCTGTTCTGCAGGCGGTATCCGGCGGTCGTCAGTCTGCAGACCGAATTGACGGCGAAGAGAAGATTGGACACTCTCGCGGTCGAGGATTTCCCCTTCAATGGCGGAAGTCTGAACGGCTTCGTCCCCGATCAGTTCGATTCGCAATTGTTCGCCGGCACCGGGATCCAGATGCCTGATCAATCCCGAAATCAATCCAGCTGAATGCAGAAAGCGAGCTTCCCTCGACTCCAGTCGATTCCTTTCATAGCGAAAATCAGGCCAGTCCGGTAGTTCCCAATTCCATGGCATGAGTTATAGAAACCTCTTTTATGGCTCACATATTAGTCATATTATGAGTTATAGGCCAGCATTATTTAGCTCAAAGGGGGATATGTCCTCCAATTTTCACGAGAATCCGGTTTTTCAGCCCATGCTGAAAATGGCAATATGGCTGCAAGCGGTGCATCCAATTCTGCCCTCAACGGCCGCGCCGAACGGTCTGGAATCCCTACAAGAACAAATCCTCCAAGTGCGACCTGTGCATCGATGCGCCCTTCTGGAGCAAAAAGGGGGGTCCCGATGGAGAACCCGCCTGTGTTACGAGCTGCCCGGCCAAGGCGCTCAGGATTGTCCATGAAACTCCTCCGCAGGAGGATGTATCCGGGTACGACGTCAATCTGGCTTCTCCGACGCCGAAGACGC
>JAAYCX010000071.1 GCA_012729555.1 Acidobacteriota bacterium | reverse complement strand
TCCGCTCCCCGAAATCGGGGAACTGGACGCGGTCCTGCGGGAGCTGTGGGGGCTGCCCGAGCGCGAGTTCCAGTATGCCGGGATCGCTCTGCTGGGGCGGTTCGACCGGAGGCTCCCGTCCGGGTTCGCGGAAACGCTGCAGTTCCTCATCTGCACCAAATCGTGGTGGGACACGGTGGACGGCATCGCCGCCGGCACGGTCGGCGCGCATTTCAGGCGTTACCCCGCCGTCAGGCGGAAGTACCTGGTGCGCTGGCGCAAGGCGGAGAATGTCTGGCTGCGGCGCACGACCCTCCTCTTTCAGTTGAACTACCGGGAGGACACCGACTTCGACCTCCTCAGCGCGCTTATCCGCGAAAACCTGGGATCGCGCGAATTCTTCATCCACAAGGCCATCGGCTGGGCCCTGCGCCAGTACGCCCGCACCGACCCCGACGCGGTCCGGCGGTTCGTGGCCGCGACTCCGGACATGCACCCGCTCTCGCGGCGCGAGGCGGCGAAACACCTCTGAAGCCGGCGCCCGGCCGGCCCCCGCCCCTTTTTGCGGGAACCGCGGGGGGGCGCGTGCGTATCTGCATCCGGTACGGTACGATTCCGGTGACGAAACCATGAACGATCTCGAGGTGGTCCGAAGGGTCCAGATGGGGGAGAGCGAGCAGTTTGCGCTCCTGGTGGAGAAATACCACCGGCAGCTGCTTCGCTTCATCCATCGCCTGCTGGGCGACCCGGGGAAAGTGGAGGACGTCGGGCAGGAGGTATTCCTGAGCGTGTACCGGTCGATCCGCTCCTTCGACGCCGGACGGGGGGTCCCCTTTTCCGCCTGGCTCTTCATCACGGCCCGGAACCGCTGCGTCAGCGAACTGCGGAAGAAGAGGCCCCCCTCCCTCGGCACCGACGCCCTGGCCGGCCTCCCGGCGCGGGGCGCCACGCCGGAACAGGACCTCCGCTCCTCGGAGCGGGTGGAGGCGATCCGGCGCGCGCTCGAGCAGCTCCCCGAACCCTACCGGGAGACCCTGATGGAGAGCCTCGGCGGGGACCCGCCGGCGGAGATCGCGCGCCGGCTCGACATTTCGGGCGGCACCCTGAAATCCCGTCTTTCACGCGCCCGGCAGAGGATGCGGCTGCTGCTGCAGGGCTCGCCAGGAGGAACTTCCGATGGATGATTTCACCTCTTCCCCCGATTTCCGGGAGCGCGTCATGACCGACATCCGGTCCTACGAAAGCGCCCTGTCGCGCCGAAGGCACCGGATCCAGGCGTTTCTCCATTCCGGGCCGGGATTGCTGGCGGTGGCCGCGGCCAGCGCCCTCTTCGGCGTCGTGCAGCTGGTCCGGCTGACCTCGCTGCTGGTTTTTCCCGCGCTGTGTCACTAGGACGGGAACCGGCGGGGCCGTCGTGCGTATGTAGAGTGCAGACAAGGAGAGCGCATGACAACGCAAACGAAGCACCCGGGGCGCGACACCCGGCTGGCGGTCCTGCTGGCATTCCTCCTCCCCGGGCTGGGGCAGGTGTATAACGGCGAACTGGTCAAGGGGGCGAGCCTCCTCATCCTGATCCTGGTGGCGATGGCAGCGGGGGTCCGCCTGGCCCTGCTCCTGCCCGACAACCTCCTGATCTACGGGGCGCTGGCCGTGATGCTCGCCGGGGCCGCCCTCTACATCTTCGGCATCGTCGACGCCTTCCATGGGGCGTCGCGCTCGGAAGCGTCGTTCCTCCCCAGGGCGTACAACCGCTGGTACTTCTACCTGGCGGCGTGGCTGCTCGGGCACGCGGTGTTCGGGATCGCGCAAGGGTACGTGCGGGACCACTTCCTCGAGGCCTACGCCATCCCGACCTCGAGCATGGAACCCACGGTCCACGCGGGGGACTACGTCCTGGCCGACAAGACCGCCTACGACCGCATGGCGCCGCAAAAGGGGGACATCGTCATCTTCGTCAATCCCGACAACCGGAGCCAGCGCTACATCAAGCGGATCGAGGCCCTCCCCGGCGACCTCATCACCGATGTGGACGGCGCCGAACTGGAGGTCCCGCACGGCTCCGTCTTCGTGACGGGGGACAACCTGCGGCGCAGCCGCGACAGCCGCCATTTCGGTTTCGTCCCCCTCCGGGACATCGTCGGGAAGGCGCGGCAGGTCTACTTTTCCCGTGCTCCGGGCGGCATCGTCTGGGACCGGATCGGCCTCACCGTCGGCGGGGATGCGCGCTAGGCGGCCTCCCCGCCATACCCCCCTCTTCCCCTCGCCCCCCCCTCCCCCTCACGGTGGTTTGCTTCCCGCCTGCAGGGAAAAGGAGTACAATTCACTCCTGCCTTACATTTTCGGGAAAGGATACGCGCTATGTCCGAGGACAAGAAGCAGGTTCCGCCTTCATGGGATGCCACCCAGTACCACGAGGTCGTCAAGGGGGACACCCTGTCCAGGATCGCGGAAAAGTATTACGGCGACCCCGGTCTCTACCCGCAGATTTTCGAGGCGAACCGGGACATTCTCGACGACCCGGACCTGATCCGGATCGGCCAGAAACTCCGCATCCCCTAGGCGGGGGGCGGACGGAACCCTATTAACAACCACTACCACAAGAAGAGGAAAGCAATGTCGAACAAACTGATGATAGCGATACTTGCGATGGTGTGCGCTTTCGGCCTGGCGGCCTGTTCCAAGGGGCCGGCCGAGGCGGCGCTCAAGGCGGCGGACGCCGCGCTCGAAGGGGTGAGGGCGGACGCGTCGGTCTACGTGCCCGACCAGCTCCAGGCCGTGGAAGACTCCCTGGCGGCCGCCAAGCAAAGCTTCGAGGCGGGGGACTACAAGCAGGCGCTCGCCGGGGCGAAGGACCTCCCCGGGAAGGCCGAGGAGCTGGCGGCGGCGGTGACGGCCAAGAAGGAGGAGCTGACCAGATCCTGGGAGGAGATGCAGGGCGGGCTCCCGAACATGGTCGAAGCCATCCAGAGCCGGGTGGACATTCTCTCAAAATCGAGAAGGCTCCCGGCGGGGCTCGACAAGGCCACCTTTGAAAACGCCAAGGCCTCGCTCGATACGGCCAAGCAGACCTGGTCCGAAGCGACCGCGGCTTTCGGCGGCGGCAACCTGATGGATGCCGTGAACAAGGCGACGGCGGTGAAGGAAAAGGCGGCGGAGATCATGGCCGCGCTCGGGATGCAGGCGCCCCAGGCGGCGGCGCAATAGCTGGTTTCTGGCAGAGTCTGCGGTAACGCGGGGTCCGGCGATTCGAAATATCGTGTTTGGGAATCACCGGACCCGGCGACGAACCCTCCCCCCGCCGCCGCCGGTGCCCCATGATCCGACCCACATCGATCCGGCTTGAAGCCTCCTCCCGCTGCCAGTTGCGCTGCCCTTCCTGTCCCACGGCCACCGGCGCGATCCATCCCGCGATCGGCAGCGGATGCCTGCGGGCGGATGATTTTTCCCGCCTGATCGACGACAACCCGCAACTCGGGCGGATCGAGCTTTCCAACTACGGGGAGATTTTTCTCAATCCGCAGCTCCTCGATATCCTCCGGATCGCGCACGAACGCCGGGTGGCCCTGTCGGCCGACAACGGGGCCAACCTGAACGACGTCCGCGGAGAGGTGCTCGAAGGCCTCGTCAGATACGGCCTGCGGACCCTGAGCTGCTCGATCGACGGCTGCAGCCCGGAGACTTACGCAGTCTATCGCGTCGGCGGCTCGTTCGACGCCGTCATCCGCAACATCGAAGCCATCAACGCCCATAAGCGCGCCTACCGCTCGGAATTCCCCCGGCTGCGGTGGCAGTTCATCGTCTTCGGGCACAACGAACATGAACTGGAGCGGGCGCGGGAGCTGGCCAGTCGGCTGGGAATGTCGTTTTTCATCAAGCTCTCCTGGGACGACGCCGCTTCCCCGTTGAGAGACAGGGAACGGGTGCGGCGCGAAAGCGGGGCCTCCAGCCGCGCCGAATTCCGGAAGCTCCACGGGCGCGACTACGCACACGGCATCTGCCGCCAGCTCTGGGAGGAGCCGCAGATCAACTGGGACGGCGGCGTGCTCGGGTGCTGCCGGAATTTCTGGGGCACGTTCGGGGGCAACGCCTTCAGGGACGGGCTGCGGGCCAGCGTGAACAGCGAGCGCATGAACTATGCCCGCCGGATGCTCGAGGGCCTGGCCGAACCGAGGGCGGATATCCCGTGCGCCACGTGCGACCTCTACCGGGACCGGCGCGCGCGGGGGATCTGGCGCATGCGCTTCGAAGGGGTGACCGACCGGGTGAAACGGTTCGCCCGCCGGCGCGGAAAGTTCATTCGGGGCGGCAGGCGGGTTTTCGCGGGATGCGGACGGCAAAGCCCGCCTCGTCGAGCTGGGCCCGGTAGCGGTCGCGCAGGGAGGAGAAAAAGGGGTGATAGCGCTCCGACCCGTAGTCGGGGAAGGTCCAGGGGAGGGAGCGCCACCCCCCGTCCCGGTACTGCAGGGTGACCTCGCCGTAGACCCCGCCGGCGAGCAGGATCCGGTGGGAAAAATTCTTGGCCGACGCCAGCACGAGCTTGGACTGCTCCAGGTAGCCGGGGTCGAGGTTGACCGGGCGGGGGACCGCCCCGCGCGCCGACGCCAGGAGCGCTTCGATTCCATTGGTCCGGACCTTGGCTTCGGCCAGGATCGACGGGTCGACCAGGTCCCGGATGGAGACGAAGCGGCGCAGGAGGGGGCTCCCCATCGTCCCGTCGTAGTACCCGGTCCATTCGAAGGGGTAGAGGCCGCTGCGGGCGTCGATGGCGCCGAAGGCGTCCCCCAGGTGCTCTTCCGCCTCCGGGAGGATCTCGGGGAGGGAGGTCAGGATCCCGACGATCAGCTTGACGGGGAGCGGGGGGCGGATGTCGGCCATGTCAGTCCCGGTAGCGGGTCGGGTCGGGGATTCCCGCCGCTTCGAACCCGCGGCGGCGCAGGAGGCAGGAGTCGCACGCGCCGCAGGCCAGGCCGTCGGGGGTCGGGTCGTAGCAGCTGTGGGTGAGGGAAAAATCGACCCCGGCGGCGACGCCGGCGCGGATGATCTCCGCCTTGGTCATGTGGAGCAGGGGCGCGTGGATGCGGAAGCGCGCGCCCTCCACCCCCGCTTTGGTGGCCAGGTTGGCCAGGCGCTCGAACGCCTCCAGGAATTCGGGGCGGCAGTCGGGGTAGCCGGAGTAGTCCACGGCGTTCACCCCGATATAGATATCCCGGGCGCCGAGCGTCTCGCACCAGGCGAGGGCGAAGGAGAGAAAGATGGTGTTGCGCGCCGGGACGTAGGTGACGGGGATCTCCTCCGCCATCGTTTCCGGGGACCTTTCCTTGGGGACGTCGATGTCGGCCGTCAGGGCGGAGCCGCCGAAGGCGCCGAGATCGATGGCGGCGGTGATGTGGTGTGCGATGCCGAGCGCGCGGGCCACGCGGCGCGCCGCCTCCAGCTCGCACCGGTGGCGCTGCCCGTAATCGAAGCTCAGCGCGTACACGTCGAAGCCCTCTTTCAGCGCCAGCGCCATCGCCGTCGTGGAATCGAGCCCCCCGCTTGCCAGCACCACCGCCTGTTTCATGGTTTCGGTCCCCTCCATCGGTTCTGCCCGCGTCCGCGGTCAGACGCTAGAATAGTCCATTCCTTCATCAAAACCAAAGTCATGTGGGCCACATGAAGCGGTATTGCATGAATTCGGCGGCATTGGTTTTCGAAGAGATATCCTGAAGCCGGCCCGGACCGGCATGCCGCGAGGAACCGATCACGCCGATTTTCGGAGCGGCTTGATTTTTTGATACTCCCCGTCAGCCGCCTGGCGCGCGTTCCATAAATCGACATCCTGCTGCAGGCCGAGCCGGAATTCCGGCGTCGTATCCAATAACCTTGGCATTTCCCCGGAATGAGTCGGCCGCCATCCTTTCCTGTTTTCCCCGATATGCTAGAATTACTCATTTTTGGAGAAAGCATGCTGCAGATCAAGGGCCTGGGCAAGGCGTTTCGCGGGCAGTGGCTCTTCCGCGCGCTCGATTTCCAGATCAACGAGCGGGACCGCATCGGCCTGGTCGGGGACAACGGCACCGGCAAATCGACGCTGATGAAGATCCTCGCGGGGCTTTCCTCCGCGGACGAGGGGGACGTCATCGGCGCCCGCGACCTGACCTTCGGCTACCTGCCGCAGGACGGGGTGGTCGCCGGGGGGCGCAAGCTCCTCGACGAGGCGCTGACGGTGTTCGAGTCGCTCCGGGCGATGGAGCGGGAAATCCGCCGGCTGGAGCACGAGCTGGCGGAGATGGAGCACTCGGGGGCGGAATACGAGCGGAAGATGGAGCGGTACTCGGTCGTCAGCCAGCAGTTCCGCCTCAAGGAGGGGTATTCGCTGGAGGCGCGCGCCGGCGCGGTCCTGCAGGGGCTGGGCTTCAGCCGGGAGGACATGGAGCGCCCCTGCCAGGAGTTCAGCGGCGGGTGGCAGATGCGTATCGCGCTCGGGAAACTGCTGCTGCAGCAGCCGAGCCTGCTCCTGCTCGACGTGCCGACCAACCACCTCGACCTCGAGGCCCGCAACTGGCTGGAGGGGTACCTGCAGGGATATCCCAACGCCCTGGTCCTGGTGTCGCACGACCGCTATTTCCTGGACGCCTCGGTCGACCGGATCATGGAAATCCGCAACCGGTCGGTGCACTTTTACCGCGGCAACTACGCCTCGTTCCTGAAGCAGCGGGAGGAACGGATGACGCAGCTGGTGGCGGAATACGAGGCGCAGCAGCGGGAGATCGCCCGCATCAAGGCCTTCGCCGACAAGTTCCGCTACAAGGCGACCAAGGCGGCGCAGGTGCAGAGCCGGCTGAAGGAGCTCGAGCGGATGGAGCGGATCG
>JAAYCX010000070.1 GCA_012729555.1 Acidobacteriota bacterium | reverse complement strand
GAACGGCGGCGGCTTTCCCGGCGGCGGCATGCCCGGGATGAACGGGGGGGGCTTTCCCGGAGGAGGTTTTCCCGGCGGAGGCACGCCGGGGATGAACGGGGGCGGTTTCCCGGGCGGCGGCTTCTCCGGCGGAGGGAGAACGGGGGGGCAGAGAGGGTCCAGGGGCGGCGGGTCCGGGCGGCCCGGAAGCGGCGGGTCCGGGGGGATGCCGCAGCGGACCATCCCCAAGGACGAGCAGGACCGGATGCTGTTCGACGGCCAGTCCAGCACCTTCTTCTACTTCCTGATGGAGAAGGCGGGGGTGGAAAAGGTCCGGGAACTGATCCGGACGGCGCGGGACGGGACGGAAAGCCGGGATTATATTGAACGGCCGGATGTGCTGGGGGACGATTTCGCGAAGATCGAAGAGGAATGGGCCGCATGGGTCAAAACCCTGAAGCCTTAGGGTGATCGAGACCGCCGGCCGGACCGGATCCAACAACCATAATCGGGATTGCGCGTGATGGGTATGGAAAGAAAACGGAATTCAATCGTCAAGGGAGTGGCGGCGCTGCCGTTGGTGGCCATGATTCTGGCCCTTTCGGCGGGATATGCGCCGACCGCATCCGCCCAGAACCCCGGGCTCGAGAGCAAGAAGGGTTCGGACCCGCTCCCCGCCCCGGCGGACAAACCGGCCGAAAGGAAGGTGGCGGCCTACGTCGTCGACACCGGGGAGATCGTGAAGGAGATTGTGCTCACCGGGGAACTGAAGGCGCGGAACTCCACCATGATCAGCGCCCCGCGCATTCAGAGCAGCTTTTCCAACACCGTCACCTACCTGGCTCCCGAGGGATCGATGGTGAAAAAGGGGGAACGGATCGTGGAGTTCGACGATTCCTCCCTGCTGAGCCAGAAGTCGGAGGCGGAGCGGACGCTGGACGAAGCCATGCTGAATATCCAGAAGAAGAAGGCCGACCTGGAAGCGGAACGCTGCGACCTGCTCAATTCGCTGTCGCAGGCCGAATCGAGCCTGAAGCAGGACGAGCTCTACGGCAGGATCAGCAAGGACCTGCTCCCCGCGAACACCTACCAGAAATACCAGTTGAACGTCACCAAGTCGAAACTGGCGCTGCAGAAGGCCCGGGAGCAGATGGACAATTTCGAGAAGAGCTACAAGTCGCAAATGGCGCTGGTGGAGATCAACCGTTCCCAGGCGGAGATCAACCTGAAAAAGATCGAAAGCGACATGAAGCTGCTCAAAATCGACGCGCCGCAGGACGGCATCCTGATCTACGGCGATAACTGGGCGAGCAACCGGAAGGTCCAGACCGGGGACAGCATCTTCCCCGGAATGGAGGTTGCCAGCCTCCCCGACCTGTCCAGCATGCAGGTGCTGGGATTCGTCTACGACACGGAGTACAGCAACCTGTCGCCCGGGCAGCGATGCCGCGTCCGGTTCGACGCGCTGCCGGGCTACGAGGTCGAGGGGGTGATCGAATCGCTCACCAGCGTGGCCGGCAGGAAGAACTTCGCCTCGGATCAGAAAGTTTTCCAGACCGTCGTCCGGCTGGACAGGGTGGATGTCGACATGCTGAAGCCCGGGATGACGGCACAGGTGGACGTGCCCCTGGTCCTGGCCGGGGGTGCGACGGCGATCCCTAGGGATTACCTGGGGGTGGACAACCAGGGGCGCCAGTTCGTGCTCAAGGGGGCCGATCTCAAGCAGGCGAAGAAGGAGTTCGTCGAAATCGGCGCCGTCGGGGACCAGCTGGTCGAGGTCCTTTCCGGCGTGAAGACGGGGGACCGGCTGATCGCGGCGCAGCATGAGGCGGAGGTATCCAAATGAAGAATCAGAAACGCATCGTCCTGCTGGCGCTGATCGTGATCCTGGCCGGGGCGGGGTATTGGTTTTATCGTTCCCGGCGCGTTTCCGCGAACGTCGGCGACAAGGACCTGATCACGGCCCAGAGGGTCGACTTTCCCGTGATCATCAACGCCACCGGGGTGCTGGAGGCATCCAGGAGCGTGAGCGTCGGCCCGCCCCAGATCCGCCGCGAGAGGCGGTTCAAGCTGATGCGCATGGTGGACGAGGGGACCGCGGTGTCCGAAGGGGATTTCCTGATGGAGTTCGACACCTCGGAGATCACCTCGCGGTTGCGGGACGAGACCGCCAATTTCCAGCGGGTCCAGGAGGAACGGCAGAAGAAGCGGTCCGACACCGACATCCAGCTCAAGAACCTGAAGCTCTCGCTGGAGCAGGCGAAGTCCGACCTGGAGAAGCTGGAGGTCAAGCTCAGCTCCCAGGTCGATCTCGTGAGCGGAATCGAGATCGAGCAGACGCGGATCCAGCGGGACGCCGCGAAGAGAAATGTCGAACTGCTGGAACAGAAGGTCGGGTACAAGACCGAAAGCGGCCAGCTCGACCTGCAGATATCGCGCAGCAACGAACGCCATTACCGTGGCCGGATGGACGACCTGATGGACGCCATGGATTCCTTGACCGTGAGGGCGCCGGTGGCGGGAGTCGTGATCTACAAGCGCAACTGGAACAACGAGGCGACGGAGATCGGGAGCAACGTTTTCGCCATGGATGCGGTCATGGAGATCCCGGACCTGTCGAGCATCCGGGCCAAGATCCAGATCGACGAGATCGATTCCGGCAAGATCCGGGTGGGGCAGGAGGCCAACATCACGGTCGACGCCGTCCGGGGGCGCTCCTTCGTCGGGAAGATCGTGAGCATCGGGACCATCCTGAAGCAGGCCACCTTCGACCGGCCGCAGAAGGTGATCGAAGCCTACCTGGAAATGGACGACCTGGATACGAAGCTGCTGCGTCCCGGCATGAACCTGAAGGCGCAGATCCGCGTGGGCGAATATCCCGAGGTCGTGGTCATCCCGCTCTCCAGCATCCAGGAGCGGGACGGGCGGTCCTACGTCCAGGTGTGGAAGCCGGAAATCAAAAAACTCGAATGGCGCGAGATCAGCCTGCGCACCAATGACGGGATGACGGCCGTGGTGGAGGCCGGGCTCGAGGCCAACGAAAAGATCCGGTCGCGACCGGTGGTGTAACAACGAGGTATGCTATGAAATACAGCGGCGAAGCTCAGAAACCGATGTCGAGTCCATGGAAGAAGAACCTGGGGAGGCTGGCGGCCCTGGCGGTGCTTGTGGCGTGCGGCGTGCTGCTCTTCCTCTACCGCGGCAGCCTGTCCAGCCGGATCTCCAGGGTTTTCGCCGCGGCCGACGAAAACCCCATCCCCGTCACCGAGCTCGTGCGGCAGGCCTTTTCCCTCAAGGTGACTTCCAACGGCGAGATCGTCGGGATGGAAACGACGCCGGTCGCCACCCCCAACACCTCCTCGGGAAGCCTGACCATCTCCTGGCTCATCCCCGAAGGGTCCTTTGTCAGGGCGGGGCAGCCGGTGGTCCGGTTCGACAGCACCGACGCCAGGTTGACGCTCGAAAAGCAGCAGAACACGCTGGAGGCGAACCAGCAGAACACCCAAATCAAGACGCTGCAGCAGGGAACCGAGGAGACGGTGCTCGGCATCGACCGGAAGGATGCGGAGGAGGAATACGACTACGCGATGACGGTCATGCCGCAGGACGAGTCGATCTTCTCCAAGTGGGACATCATCACCGCCCAGGCCGACGCCCGCTACGCCAGGGAAAGGATCGAATTCCTCAAGAGCAAGGGGAAGACGCAGCAGCGGATCGCCCGCTCCGACCAGCAGATCCTGGCCATCGAGAGGAACAAGGCCCAGTCGGAAATTTCCATGATCCGGGAGACCCTCAACTCGCTCGAGCTGCTGGCCCCCGTGGACGGCCTGGTCCTGTACCGCCGGGACCGCCGGGAGGATCCCCAGATCGGGGACAATTCCCATCCCGGCCAGGTGATCGTGGAGGTGATCAACCTCGATGTCCTGCAGGCCCGCATCTACGTCCTCGAGAGGGACGGGGGGAGCCTGGAGAAGGGGCAGCCGGTGGTGATCAAGCTCGACGCGATTCCGGAAAAGGAATTCAACGGCGCCATCACCTCCGTTTCCTCCGTGGCGTCGTCGCTGGAGCGCAACTCGCCCCTCCGCTATTTCACCTGCGACGTGGGTATTTCCGATGCCGGCGGGGACCTCAAACGGATCCGTCCCGGGATGAACCTGCGCGGGGACGTGATCCTGGAAAAGTACGAATCGGTCTTCGTCGTTCCCTCGGGCGCCGTGGTGGCCAGGGAGAGCGGGAACATCGTATACGTGCGCAAAGAGGGGGAATTCGTGGAACGTCCGGTCGACACCGGGCTCAGTTCCCACGGCGAAGCCGTGATCCTGGGGGGGGTCGAGGAGGGGGAGATGATCGCTCTGGCCGATCCCAAGGGGGGGCGCAAGCTCACGCTTCCCGATTTCAACAAGGGGGGGCAGCAGAACGGGATGCCGGGCATGCCCGGCATGCCTCCGGGCGGCATGATGCGGATGATGCGGGGCGGGCCGCCGAGATAGATTTTCCGGAGCGGGTGTTGCTGCAAACGGTACGTCTGGCAGTGAACTAGGCAAGCGCATTTTTGTACGAGGCTGGATTCCTATGTTATCGATGGAAACGATGATCGGCGCCCTGGCGAGTCTGGGAAGGCACAAACTGCGGTCCTTTTTGACCATGCTCGGCATGATCTTCGGAGTCGGCGCCGTAATCGCCATGCTCTCGATCGGCGCGGGGGCGGAGGAGGAGAGCCTGCGCACCATCGCCAGCTTCGGCATCCGGAACATCATCATCCAGGCCAAGGAATTCAAGACGGAAGAGCTCCAGCAGATCCGGACGGAATCGCTCGGCGTCAGCATGCGGGACGTGGAGGCGCTCGAGTCGATCCTCAAACCCAAGCCGTTGATCTCCGCCTCGAGGCTGGTGAAGACCTACCAGGTGAATTCGGAAAAGGCGCGCAGCGACAGCCGGGTGCTCGGGGTTTCGAGCACCTACCCCGTCATCCAGAACCTGAAGCTGCTGCAGGGGGCTTTCTTCCTGGAGGAAGACGAGAAAGCGAACGCCCAGGTCTGCGTGCTCGGCATCGCGGCCAAGCAGAAGCTGTTCGGGTTCGGGGACGTGCTGAACGAGAAGATCAAGGTGAACGATGTCTGGTTCAAGGTGGTCGGGATCCTGGCCGACGCCACGGTCGAAAAGCAGGAGTTCGAGGGGGTCAAGATCCAGAATCCCAACAACGACATCTACATCCCGATCACCACCGCGATCCGCAAGTTCGACACCGAGAGCGTCGAGAACGAGCTGAACGAGATCGTCATCCGGATCGCCGACGACGCCGAAATCAAGGAACAGGCGTCGACGATCAACAACCTGATGTCGGTGATGCACCACTACGTGGACGATTATTCCATCGTGGTGCCGGAAAAGCTGCTGGAACAGAACCAGCGGACCCAGGGTATCTTCAACGTCGTCATGGGCGCCATCGCCAGCATTTCGCTCCTGGTCGGCGGCATCGGCATCATGAACATCATGCTGGCCTCGGTCCTCGAGAGGACCAACGAGATCGGGCTGCGGCGCGCCATCGGCGCCAAGAAGCTCGATATCCGGATGCAGTTCATGGCCGAGGCGGTAGCCATCAGCCTGGCGGGCGGCATCATCGGGGTGGGCCTGGGTTACGGCATTTCGAAGGCGGTGGCCGCTTTTTCGGGGTGGAACACCATAATCACCGCCGCTTCGGTGGGGCTGTCCTTCGGCGTCAGTTCGGTTATCGGGTTGATTTTCGGCATCTACCCGGCGGTCCAGGCCTCGAACCTGGACCCGATCGAGTGTCTCCGTTACGAATAGTCCTTGGGCCATGGCGCGGGATGCGCCGAAACGGAGGCTGACTTGAGTCCTGGATCCGGCCGGAAGAGCCTCAGGAAATACGAAGTCACCAATCTCCTGTTTTTCCTGGGTCTCATCCTCGCGCTCGGGATCCTCGTGACGTTCGTATTCCGCCACTACGGTACCCGCAACCAGGTCATCGAGGAGGAATCGGACCTCGGGGTCGTCTCCGAGGCCCTGAGCGACGCGTCCGATGTCGGTCTTTTCTATCTCGGGACGAAGATATCGGAAACCCAGCGACAGTACCGGAGCCGCCTGGAAATACCGGTCACCGACGACGGCCTGCTCAAGGAGCTTTTCGACCTCCCGGGAGTGGACGAGGTGACGCTCGACCAGCGCATCCTCATCATCCGCAAGAGCGGATCGGTCCGCTGGGACGCCATCCGGCCCGGGGTCCGGCGCATCGTGAGCAATCACCTCCACATCCATTACTGATCCCGCGCGCCCCGGGACGGCTCCCGCGCCCCGTCCGATTTTTGTAACAACCCGCCCCTTTTTCGTAAATAATCAGTGAGCATGATGGATCCGTCGGATTCCGAACTGATCGAGAGGACGCTCGGGGGGGACGAGGGGGCTTTCGCGGAGCTGGTGCGCCGGTACCAGTCCGCGGTCTGGGGGACGGTGCACCGGGTGCTGGGAAGTTCCTCCGAGAACGAGGATGCGGTCCAGGAGGTGTTCCTGCGGGCCTTCGCCGCGCTCGGGAAATTCGACCGCCGGTATCCTTTCGGCCCGTGGGTGGCGCGCATCGCCACCAATTACTGCATCGATCAGCTGCGGAGAAAAAGGAGCCGGAAAGTGCAGCTCTGGTCCGAGCTAAGGGAGCACGAGCAGGAGAGGCTGTTGCGGGACCTTTCCATGGAGCGGGGCCCGGTATCGGCGGGCCCGGGGGTGGAGGATTCCGAAGGCTATGCCCGGGTGGCCCGGGCCCTGCTTGACGGGCTGAATCCCAAGTACCGGGCGGCATTCATTTTGCGTGAAGTGGACGATAAGGACTACGGCGAGGTGGCGGCCGCCCTGGGGACGAGCGAGGTGGCCGCCCGGGTCAGGGTTTCCCGGGCCCGGGCGGAACTTCAGAGGAAATTTCGCGCCTACCTTCGAGGCTGCGGCGCAAAGGAGCGGGAGCGATGAAGCGTGAGTGCGCCCTGTTTGACCTCTACCGGGACGGGGAGCTGGACGATGCCGCGCGGGAGAGGTTCCAGTCCCATCTGGCCGGTTGCCCCGACTGCGGGTCGAGGCTCCGGATGCTTGACAACCTCGTCTTCATCCTGAAGGCGGAAAAGATCCAGCCGGTCGACCTGGCCTCGCGGATCGCCCGCAGGGCGTTCGAGCGCGCCCCGGCCTGGGACGCGCTGATCGCGTCCTGTTTCCGGCCCAAGCCGGCCGTGGCGGCGGCGGCGGCGGGGGTTCTGCTCTTCGCATTTCTCTGGCTCCTGCCCGTAAACCGCACCGTTTCGGCCTATACGGAGTATGAAAAGCTCCTGAACGAGGCGGAATCGAGCAATTTGGCGGGCCGGCTGCTGGTTCAGAACGACAGCGAGCTGCTCCTGCAACTGGTTCCCTTGGAGGAATAGGGGTGAGAGACCGCGCGCGTGCCTGGGCGATCCTGATCGCCGTCTTTCTCCTCGGCTCCCTGCTGGGGGCCGGAGGAGCCTTTTTCTGGTCGAGGACGCATCCCGGTCCGGGGTGGGCGCATCCGCAGGGAAGCCCCCCTCCCCCCCGGGGGCACCGGAGGCTGCCGGAACTGCTCGAGATGACGCCCGAGCAGGAAGCCCGTTTCGGGGAGATCATGAAGGAATCGCGCAGGCAACTGGACGCCCTGCAGACGGAGCAGCAGCCCCGGATCGAGGCGGTGCTTGCCGAGACCAACCGGAAGATCTCCTCCATCCTGGATGCGGCCCAGCAGAAGAAATTCGCCGATTATCTCGAAGATATCAAGCGGTGGAGGTCCCCGGACGGCCGGGACCGCCGCTTCGGCCCCCCGCCGGGTCCCGCCCACCGAACGCCCCGCATGCCTCAGGGGCCGGCCCCCGGGGCGGCTCCCGGCGTCTGACGCGTCAGGCGCCCGCCCCGGCCCCTGCCTCGAGCGCCTTCCGGAACAGCGAGGAGAGGACTCTGTCCTTTCCCCGCTTTCGGTTAACCCATTGATAGCCCCCTCCCTGGACCGTCGTCGGCTCCGCGGTGCTCCCGAACGGATGGACGGTGATGCGGCGATGCGTGATCGCGTGGCGGAACGGGGGAAGGGGGACGGGGCTCACGGCGCGGCCCGTAATCTCCCGGATCAGCCGGGCGGCCTCGCTTTCGGCCGAGGCTGCATCCGCGAGGACGCGGCAGGGCAGGCCCCAGGCGCCGGGGATGAAGCCGGGTTTGCCGGAAGAAGCCAGCAGGACGCGCCCCTCTTTTTCCAGGAGGAGCACCAGGAGATGCACCGGCCGGCTGCCGCGGGGGTGTTTCACGGGAACACGGGAGGGGTTTCCCGATTCCAGGGCGCGGCACACCCGCGCCACCGGGCAGGAGCCGCATTGCGGCCGGTGCGGGGTGCAGACCATGGCTCCCAGTTCCATCATCGCCTGGTTGAAGGAGGAGGCCTGGTTCGGGGGGAGCAGGGCCGTCATCTGGTCCCAGAAAAAGCCTTCCCGGACCTTCCCGCCGATGCGGAGGAGACGGACCAGGACCCTGCGGATGTTTCCGTCGACCACGGGCCGGGGCTGGTTGTAGGCGATGGAGCAGATGGCCCCGGCGGTGTAGGGGCCGATCCCGGGCAGCGCGAGAACGGCCTCGTACTCCTCCGGGAATTTCCCCTGCCGGGCGGGCCACAGGATGCGGGCCGCCTGGTGCAGGCGGCGGGCCCGGCCGTAATAACCCAGGCCCGCCCAGCGCTGGAGGACGTCCGATTCGGAGGCCCTCGCCAGGGAGGGGATGTCGGGGAATCGCTGGAGGAACCGGTCGTAATAGGGAAGCACCGTGCCGACCTGCGTCTGCTGCAGCATGATTTCCGAAATCCAGACCCGGTAGGGGGTGGGGGTGTCCCGCCAGGGGAGGACGCGTCGATTGTCAAGGTACCAGCGGAGGAGCCGGCGGCGGAACGCCGAGGCGCGGCGGGGGTCCAGATATTCGGCAGGGGGTGTTTCCCGGAAATACAAGCGTTTCATATACCTATAATTACTAAAACTTACAAAACAACCTAATCTCCAATGCCTGCAATTTTTACACATTTTAATGCATTTGGTGATTGAAATACAGTTGCAAAAACGCTATGGTTAATTAAGCAAATTCCTAGTGATAGGAATAGCTGATGGAAAAATAAAGGAGCTACTGAATTGCCAACAAAGATAAAGAAAAGCAAAGTGAAGACGGGCCAGGTGCGTCCCCGCTGGACCAAGGAGGAGGTCGCCCTGCTCAAACGCCTCTACCGCACGCACAGCAATGCGGAAATCGCGGGTATTCTCGGGCGCAAGGTGTCCTCCGTGGTATTCAAGGGGCATCGCCTGGGGTTGTCCAAGGGCGCTCGAAGGTTGAGAGAGATGGGGCGCGAAAACATCCGCCGGCGCTGGGACCCGATCAAAAAGGGGACGGCCAAGAAGGCGCGCGTTACGCGGAGCCGGAAGTAGCGGGATAATGACGGCGGTTCGTCGCCGGGAGCAGAGGGTTTCCCTCGGATGGAGAGGAAGATGCAGGACAAAAAGATCTGGGAAACGATCAAACTCCAGGGGAGCGAATTGCTGGACAAGCTGAGACAGGTTGTGCAGGAAGGTAATGCACGGCGGGTTGTCATTAAGCAGGGAGAGCGGATTGTGGCGGAATTTCCATTGACGGCGGGAGTCGTCGGTACGGTGATCGCGCCCGTCCTGGCCGCAATCGGAGCTCTTGTTGCGTTACTGAAGGACTGTTCGATTGAAGTCGAACGGGTTGTGACGGATCCCGGATCCGGACCAGTAGCACCTTCTGATCCTACAGCGGATAAGTGAATCTCAAGGACTCGCTCCTTCCAGCGCTGTTGTTATCTCTGTGAATGCCTCATCGTCTTTGTTTTCAGCGCCGCCGCGGCGCCAGGGGAGAGGTGTGCCTGCGCGGTCCGCGGCCGGCGCCGCGCGGGCCCGCGGGTCCGTTCGCCCGAAGGGAGGGGTGTGTCCGCGGCCCGTTCCTATATCCTATGCGGCCGACGGGGGAGGGGATGGGGAGCCCGCAAGGGAGTTTTTCAACCAGCCTTCCAGGAGCAGGTAGAGCGCCGGGATCAGCAAAAGGCTGTCGCGGGCGATGGTGGCGGGGGAGATGGGGTCGTCGAAGCTGAGGCACCCGCAGTTGGCCTGGATGCCGCGCAACCAGGTCACCGTGAGCAGGACCGAAAAGAACAGAAGCAGCAGCGCGGCGGCGCCGGCGACATGACGCAGCTTCCACCCCGCGAGCAGACCGATCCCGAGCGCCACCTCCAGCCAGGGGAAATATTGCGCGATCGGCCAGATCCAGGTCTCGGGGACCGCCTGGTACCCGGCGACGGCGGCCGAAAACTGCAACGGCTGGGCTATCTTGATATAACCGCTGTAGAGGAAAAGGGCGCCGAGCAGAATGCGGCACGCCCAATGCAGAAAGCGCCACGCCATGTTATTTCACGTACCTGCCGATGAAGTGCTTCATTACGGGATAGGGGATGTAGCCGTCGACCCTCTCTTCCTTCCCCGCGGCGCGGATGATCAGGGTGGGGGTGGCCTGGATCTTCTGTTGCCGGGCGTACTGGATGTGGCGGTTCACCTCGGCCCCGATGCGAGGGTCCTGCATGATCTGCTTGAGTCTCGAGAAATCGGCCGGCGGCATGGCTTTGGCCACGGAAGCGTCCAGGTTGCCGGTACGGGCCCAGGCGGCCTGGTCCAGGAAAATGGATTCCATGACGGCCAGGAGCCGGGGGAGCCCCAGGCGATGGGCCGCCTCGACGTAGCGGGCGGCCGCGAGCCCCAGCGTGTGGCCCGCAACCGGATATTCGTGGTAGACGACGCACACCTTGTCCCTGGCCGAGTACTCCTTGAGAATCGGTTTGATGGTGTTGAGAAAAAGCTCGCGGCACGCGGCGCACTGAAAATCGGAGAAGACGTCGATTCTCACCGGGGAATTCCGGGAGCCTCCCAGGATGCGACCCGGCGAACCCTGGGCGGGCAGAATCGGTGCGATCCCCAGGATGAGCAGCAGGGCGGGCAGCAGGATACGCCTGGTCTTGAAAAACGAACGGATCGAGATCCGGGAACCCGAAAAACACATGGGGGGAAGGATAGCAAGTTATCGGGGCCCCGACAAACCTTTTCCTGTCCCCGGGGAGAAACCGGGCGTCAGCCGTCCGCCTTCACCCGGCGCAGGCGGAATTGCGTCAGGTGTTCGGGTTTGAATCTCCGACGTGACCAGCGGTACCCGTCTTCAAACTCCACCCCGAGCAGGTAGTTCACCTTGTCGAATCTGCAGTACTTGGCGCGCGCGCGGCACTGTTCGTTGGCGAACTGGAGCCCGACGACGGTCTCCGGCTCGATCGGGATCTCGACCTCCAGGCAGGCGCCCGACGGGGAGATATCGCTCAGAATGGCCCATTCGCTCTGCAGGGAGCCGGAGTCGTTTTCCCACTGGAGCTTGACCAGGTCGGCGCACAGTTCCCGCTCTTCCTGCTTTTTTCGCGTCATGGCCTATCCTATCGGCAAAACAGGGGGATTGTTTAGGCCGGTCCCCCCCGCGATCTCAGGATTTTATGGCCGCGAGCGCCCGTTCGTAGTCCGGTTCCTCGGTGATTTCGGGCACCTGCTCGGTGTACCGGACCTTGCCCCCTTCATCGATCACCACCACGGCGCGGGAAAGAAGCCCCGCCAGGGGGCCGTCGCTCATCCGCACCCCGTAGGCGTCCGAAAAGGCGCTGTCCCGGAATTCGGACCCGGTAAGAACGTTGGCGATCCCCTCCGCGGCGCAGAATCTCTTCTGGGCGAAGGGCAGGTCCCGGGAAATACAGAGCACCACGGTGTTTTCCAGTTTTGCCGCCTCGACGTTGAAGCGCCTGACCGAAGCGGCGCATACGGAGGTGTCGATGCTGGGGAAGATGTTCAGGACCACCTTTTTCCCCCCGAAGTCGGCGAGCGCAATCATGGAAAGATCGGATGCGACCAGGGAGAAACCGGGGGCGTCGGAGCCTTTTTCGGGGAGGGTCCCGGCGGTGTGGACCGGGTTTCCCTTGAACGTAATCTGTGCCATAGCTCTACTCCTCGCGAATGGACCTTGACTGCCTGTTCACCAGTATACCAGTCTAGAACGAATCGGAGGGGGGGGCTCCAGCCAGGAGGTCCTCCTCCGGGTTCCGTCCCGCGATGAAATCGCCGGTGATCATCTCCTTGTAGCCCATTCCGGGGCCCACCATCGGGTAGACGCAAGCCTCGGGATCGATCATGACCTCCAGGAACGCGGGGCCGCCGAAGGCGATGAATTCCTCCAGCGTCTCCTCGAGCCGCGACTTGTCGCTGAGCCGGCGGGCGAACTTGAAGCCGTCGGCTTCGGCCGTCTTGACGAAATCCTTCTGCCTCAGAGACTTATCCGAACCGGAAAACCGGTTGCCGAAATAGAGCTTTTGCCACTGCCGCACCATGCCGTCCCCGCAGTTGTTGAGCACGAGCACCTTGACGGGCAGGTTGTAGGTGGTCGCCGTCTCCAGTTCCCCCAGGTTCATGCGCATGCTGCCGTCCCCGTCCACGTCGATCACCAGGCGGTCGGGAAAGGCCAACTGGGCCCCGATCGCGGCCGGAAGCCCGAACCCCATGGTGGCCATCGACCCGCTGGTCAGGAGCGAGCGGGGGTGCCGGATGTCCAGGTACTGGGCCGCCCACATCTGGTGCTGCCCCACGCCGGTCGCCACGATGGCCTCCCCCCTCGTGATCCCGCTCAGGCACTCGAGCACATGGTGGGGCTGAATGGCCGGGGTTTCGCGGTTGTAATTGCGCGCGTGTTCCCGTTTCAGGTCGCCCACGTGCTCCAGCCACTTCGAGAAGTCTTTCCGGAAATCGTTTCCGCCGCGCATGAGGTCTTCCAGGGCCTCGCGGGCCGGACCCACGTGGGACCAGGTCACCGTCTTGACCTTGCCGATCTCGGCCGCGTCGATATCGATGTGGGCCAGCATCTTCGCCTTCGGCGCGAACTCCTGCACCTTCCCTGCGACCCGGTCGTCGAAGCGGGCGCCGAGGGTGATCAGGAAATCGCAGTCCATCACGGCGTAGTTGGCGTAGGCCATGCCGTGCATGCCCAGCATGTGCAGCGACAGCTCGTCGGTGGTGTCCACGCTGCCGATTCCCATCAGGGTGGTCACCACCGGGATCCGGAACTTTTCCACGAACGCGCGCAGCTGTCCGGCCGCGTCGCCCGAGATGATGCCGCCGCCGGCGCAGATCAGCGGGCGTTCGCTCTTGCCGAGGAGCTCGAAGAATTCGGCGCAGGACTCCTCCGACAGGCGGGATTGGGCGAGTTCCCTCATCCGATTCTCGTAGCCGCGGAAGTGGAGCGTTCCTTCTCCTCGGAACACCCCCTCCCAGTTCTGAACGTCCTTGGGAACGTCGATGACGACGGGACCGGGCCGGCCGCTGCGGGCGATCTCGAACGCGGTGCGCACCGTCGCTTCCAGTTCCTCGGGTTCCTCCACCAGGAACACGTGCTTGGCGCAGGGGCTCATGAGATTGAACACCGGGGCTTCCTGGAACGCGTCGGTGCCTATGGCGGCGCGGGCGACCTGTCCGCAGATCAGCACGGCCGGGACCGAATCGGCCATGCAGTCCCGGATGGGGGTCACGCTGTTGGTCGCGCCCGGCCCCGAGGTGACGATGAAGACGCCGACCCTGCCGCTGGCGCGGGCGTAACCCGCCGCCATGAACCCGGCCCCCTGCTCGTTTGCGGGGACGATCAGCTGGATCTGCTCGTTGCGGCGGTCCTGGCGCTCGGCGTTGTAGCGGAAAATGGCGTCGTAGGTGGGAAGGATCGCCCCCCCGGTGTAGCCGAATACCGTATCGACCCCTTCCTGGGCCAGGACCTGGATGATCATCTCCGCGCCGGTCATACGTCTTCCGGCCATCGGATGGGGTTGCTGCTCCTGTTGTTCCGTCATCTCGATTTTCCTTTCCTATTTCGGTTGGCCGGCCTGGACCGGATCGGCGTCCCCGTTTTTCGGGGAGAGATTTCTGCGCAGCGCCACCTTCCCGGTGCGCACCATTTCGTCGATGCCGTAGGGGCGGACGACATCGAGAAACGCGTCGACCTTTCCCGAGTCCCCGGTGACCTCGAACACGTAATTGTCGGGCGTCGCCGTCACGACGCGGGCCCGGAAGATCTCCGCCTCGGTCAGCAGGGTGGTCCGTTTCCCTTCCGGGGCCCTCACCCGGACCAGGACCAGCTCGCGTTCCACGCAGTTGGATTCGGTCAGGTCGGCGGCTTCCACCGTGTCGGGCAGTTTTTCCACCTGTCTCAGGATCTGCTGGGCCAGGAGCGATTCACAGCGTACGACCATGGTGATTCTCGAAAGGCCGGGGTCCGAGGTGCGCGCCACGGTGAGGCTTTCGATGTTGTAGGCCCGGGCGCTGAAAAGCCCGGTGATCCGGGAAAGGACCCCGAACCTGTTTTCGACAAGAATGGAGAGCGTGCGGCTGCTCTGGGAATTCAACTGCGATGCGGGTGAGTGGATGTCGCTCATGGTCGCTGTCTCCTGCGCTCGATAATAAGGGGCATGAAACAAAAAGGGCCGTCATCCCGGTTCGGATGACGGCCCTGGAAGCCCAGTTTGGGTGCCATCATCCGAACCGTAAGACTCCGGTAAGGACGTTGCCGATAATGGGTACGATTCCTACAATGACGGG
>JAAYCX010000069.1 GCA_012729555.1 Acidobacteriota bacterium | reverse complement strand
GCCGGCGGAGGTCGCCGCGGGGGGTGTCGGCCGCGCTCAGACGCCCGTAGCGGGAGAGGGTGGTCGAATGCAGCCGGCGGCGCAGGCCCAGGGAGCGCAGGTGCCGGAAAGCGCAGCCGAAGACGCCCGGGTGCTCCGCGGGGTGCCGCGGGCGCCACAGCGGCGCGTCCTCGAGTTTGCGCAGCGGTTCGGAGGGGGAGAGGTACTGCCGCACGTCGCGCCGGTACTGCTCGAAGATTTCGGGGGTGGAGCGCACGAAGTCGCGCGCCGCGCGCTCCACCGCCTCGATGCCGTGGGTGACGGCGTCGGCGAGATTGGCCACGGTGTCCGTCTCCCCCGGGGCGAAGTCGACGACGGCGTCGACGATCCCCTGCACGCACAGTTCGTAGCTGCTGACCCCGACGTGGCGCGCGCACTCCTGCCAGGAGAGGTCGTATTTGCGCGCGATGCTGGCCAGGCCGCGCGGCTGGATGGTGTTGAACACCCCGTCGCGGGCGGAGAGGAGGAGGTTGACCGTGGCGAGCGGGATGGCCCCCCCGCTGTAGCCGCTGCCCAGGATGACGCCGACGGTGGGGACCTCGAGCTGCGCGAATTCGGCGATCAGGCGCGAGATGGAGTGGGCCTGGTTACGGAGGTTGGCCTCCTGGCCGGCGTCGGCGCCGGGGGTGTCCATGAAGGTGACGACGGGCAGCCCGCCGGCGGCGAAGCCGCGGATGATGTCCACCGCCCTCTCGTGGTGTTCGGGCATCCACACGCCCCCCCGGCGGGTGCGCTCCTGGGCCAGCACCCCCACCCGGCGGGTCCCGCCGCCGGGGAACTGCAGCTCTATCCGCGCCGCGTAGAGCGGCCCCATGTCGGTCTGCTCGAGCACGTGCCCGGCCAGGAGGCGGATGACGGCCTGCGCCCCGGTGCGGCGCGGATCCTCCGAGGGGAGCACGGCGGCGCGGACATAGGCGTCTACGTCCAGCCGGCGCAGCCCCCGCGCCCGCTGGGCCGCCTCCCCGGGCGGGAAGGCTCCGGGCAGCCGGCGGCCCCCGGCCAGCGGCGACACCCGGGCGAACGCGCCGGCGGCCTCCTCGGCCAGGGGAAAGAGCGGATCGGACACGGGATACTTGCCAGTCAATTCCAACCTCCAGGTTTCAGGATCGCAAACAATCGATTCTACTACCAGAAGGAGCCGGTGTGTGGCAATTTAGGACATCATACGGATCTTACGCTCCGGGTGGGCCCGTCATGGATAGTCCGATCGCCCTGGTTCTCGCCGTCCTCGCCGCCACGGTGGCCCTGCTGGTGCTGGACATCGTCCGCATCGACGTGGTGGCCATCCTCTGCATGCTGGCCCTGGGCTGGACGGGCGTTCTCGAGCCCGCCGAGACCTTTTCGGGATTTTCCAGCAACGCCGTTTTCGCCATGATGGGGGTGATGATCATGGGGCGCGGCGTCGCCAAAACGGGCGCCATGGACCGGTTCTCCAGGATGATCCTCGAGAAGGCGGGGAACGGCCGGACGCGGATCCTCGGCATTCTCGCGGTGGCCGTCGGCGCGATCTCCGGCCTGGTCCAGAATATCGGGGCCGTGGCCCTCTTTCTGCCGGGCATCCTGGATATTTCCCGGCGGGCGAAAATCCCCGCTTCGTCCCTCATCATGCCGGTCGGGTACGCCGCCATCCTGGGCGGCACCCTCACCATGGTCGGTTCCGGCCCGCTGATCCTGACCAACGACCTGCTGCGCAGCGCGGGTCTCGAGCCCTACGGGTTGTTCAGCGTGACCCCGGTCGGGGTCCTGCTCCTGGCTTCCGGCATCGGCTACCTCCTCCTGTTCGGGCGCCGGGTGCTCCCGCGGGCCCCCGGGCGGGAGAACCTGAAGTCCGAGCAGGAAAAGATGGTCGAAGCCTTCCACCTCCCGCACAAGATGCGGCAGTGCGCCGTCGAGGCCGGAAGCCCCCTGGAGGGGAAGACGCCGGAAGAGCTGAATCTATGGGAGCGCTACGGCATCAACATCCTCGGCCTTTCGGAGGGGCGCGAGGTCGTCTACGCTCCCTGGAGGGAAACGGTCCTGGCCCGGGGGCAGCGCCTGGCCCTGCTGGGGGAGGAGGCGGACCTCTACCGGTTCGCGGCCGAATTCGGGCTGAGGCTCCTCGGCCCTTCCGGCCGGTTTTCCGGGCTTTTCGACGCCGACCACGCCGGGTTTGCCGAAGCCATCGTGCCGCCCCGTTCGGAACTCGCGGGCCGGACCATCCGCCAGTACTCGCTCCGGAAACGTTACGCGGTGGAACCGGTCATGATCTTCAGCCGGGGGGAGGAGGTGCGGGGCGACCTTTCCGACCGGGAGATCGTCCCGGGGGACACCCTCATCGTCTACGGGCCGTGGGAAAAGATCCGGGACCTCGGGGAGGGGCTCGACTTCGTCGTGGCGACGCCGTTCGAAGCCGAGAGGAAGGACCGGGCCCGGACCCCGGCCGCCCTGGCCTGTTTCGCGCTCGCGATCGCGCTCGCGCTCGCGGGTCGCCCCATATCCATGGCTTTCTTCTCCGGCGCCGCGGCGATGATCCTGGCCCGGGTCCTGGACATCCAGGAGGCGTACCGCGCGATCGAGTGGAAGGTGGTTTTCCTGCTGGCAGGCCTCATCCCCCTGGGCGTCGCCATGCAGAAGACCGGGTCCGCCCGGTTCCTGGCGGAGCAGATCATGGCCGTGGCGGCGGACCGGCACCCCGCCCTGGTGTTTCTGGCCGTCGGGATCCTGTCGACGGCCTTTTCGCTCTTCATGTCCAACGTGGGCGCCATCGTGGTCCTGGCCCCCCTCGTCATCGGCATGGCCGAAATCGGCGGCCTTGACCCGCGCCCCCTGGTGCTCATGGCCGCGGTCTGCGCCGCGAATTCCTTCATCCTGCCGACGCACCAGGTCAACGCCCTGCTGATGTCGCCGGGCGGGTACCGCAACACCGACTACGTCCGGGCGGGGAGCGGGATGACGCTCCTCTTCCTGGCTGTCGCCGTCACCTTCTTCTATTTCCTCATGTGATCCCGGGAAATTGACCCGGGTCAAGGACCGGATCCCCGCGCGGGGTAATATGGATGTAGTATGATGAGGAACCGGGGCCGGTACGGCCGCGGCGGAAGCGAGGAGCGACGATCATGCATATGTTCTGTTACCAGTGCCAGGAAACCTCCATGGAGCGCGGCTGCGCCTATTTCGGCGCCTGCGGCAAGAGCGACGAGACCGCGAACCTCCAGGACCTGCTCATCCACCTCCTGCGCGGCGTCGCCTTCTGGGCGGAGCGCGCGGGGGAGGGGGGGAAGCGCGAAGCGGGGCTCTTCATCTCCGAATCCCTCTTCATGACGGTCACGAACACCAATTTCGACCCCGACCGCTTCGTCGCCAGGATCCGGGAGGGGATTTCGCTCCGCGCCCGCCTGCGTGCCGCGAGCCCCGCGCCCGACGTGGAGGCGCCCGAGGCGTCCGCGCCCGACCCGGCGGTCTGGGAGCCGGAGGACGAGGACGCCATCCGGCGCAAGTCGCTCTCGGTCGACATCCGCAGCATCAAGGACGCCGATCTCCGTTCCCTGCAGGAACTGTCCGTTTACGGGCTGAAGGGGGCGGGGGCCTACGCTTTTCACGCCGCCGCGCTGGGGCATTACGACGACGCCCTCCTCGATTCCATGATCCGGGCCCTGGCGGCGATGAATTTTCCCCGGACCGAAAGCGAGCTGGAGGAGGCCGCCGTCGAGACGGGGAGGATCATGATCGCGGCGATGGCGCTCCTGGACCAGGCCCATGCCGCGGTCTACGGCACGCCCGAAATCGTCCGCGTCCCCCTGGGGGTGCGCAAAAATCCGGGCATTCTCGTCACGGGGCACGACCTCCGGGACCTCGAGGAACTGCTCGAGCAGACCGAGGGGACGGGGGTGGACGTCTACACCCACAGCGAGATGTGGGCGGCGCACCAGTATCCCCGCTTGAGGAAATTCGGCCACCTGGTGGGGAATTACGGCAACGCCTGGTGGATGCAGGACCTGGAGTTCGCGAGCTTCCGGGGACCGATCCTGGTGACCACCAACTGCATCGTTCCCGTGGCGCCCGCCTACAAGGACAGGATCTTCACCACCGGGGTGGCCGGCTATCCCGGCGTCCCCCACATCGGGGACCCCGCCGGGGAAGGGCCCAAGGACTTTTCACGCCTGGTCGAACTGGCCCGCAACTGCCCGCCCCCCGAACCGATCGACGAGGGAGAGGTCACCGCCGGGTTTTCCCACCGCGCCGTGGCGCCCCTCATGGGTGAAATCGTCGAGGCCGTCCGGGCGGGGAAGATCCGGAAATTCGTCGTCATGGGGGGGTGCGACGGGCGCGACCCGAGGCGCGTCTACTACACCCGCCTGGCGCGCGCCCTGCCGCCCGACACCGTCATCCTCTCGGCCGGGTGCGCCAAGTACCGTTTCATCAAGCTGGACCTGGGGACCGTCGACGGCATCCCGCGGGTGCTCGACGCCGGGCAGTGCAACGACTGTTACAGCCTGGTGCGGATCGCGCTCGCCCTCAAGGAGGCCACCGGGGCCGGCGACATCAACGACCTCCCGCTTGCCCTGGACATCGCCTGGTACGACCAGAAAGCGGTGGGCATCATCCTGGCGCTGGCGGCCCTGGGGGTGCGCGGCATCCGTATCGGGCCGACCCTCCCCGCCTTCCTGCAGACCGAATCGGGGAAGCGGTTCATGGCCAAATACGACATTTTCCAGATCAGGAGCGTGGAGGAGGACCTGGCCGCGATCGCGGGTTAGAGGATGCCGCCTCCCAGGATCAGCCGGATCACCCCCAGGACCACGGCGATGGAACAGAGCACCACGCCCGCGATGGCGCCCCCCCGCTTTTCCGGGGCCGCCCCGAGGAGGGCGATGATGCCGACGATCAGCCCGACCCCGGCGAAGGGGATATTGAGCCAGTTGAGCGAACCGAGGCAGGGGATGAAGCCGATGCCGAGGCCGACGAGGGCGAGGATGCCCCAGATGAGACTGAGAAGGGTCATGGTGCGTATGCCTCCATGCGGCCCCTGACCGACCATGCCAGGGGCGGGAACAGGACCAGGTTGATGATGGAAAAGAGGTAGAGCGGGACCGCTCCCCGGTTGTTCCGGGCGGCCGCAGCCCAATCCCCGCGCGAGATGTCGAGGTAGGCCGTCGTCATGCCGCACAGGGGGCACGGGGGCTCCCCGCGCTCCCGCGTCGTGCATTCGGGGACGAGGGGGAGAATCCGCTCATGCGGCACCACGACGGGCACGAGCGCCAGGGTTCCCAGCAGCAGCGTGATCACCCCGTAGGCCCCGAGGAGAGCGAGCGCGAGTTCCCTTTTCTGTCCCATGTCCGGTTCTCCCACCCTCGGCTCGATCCCGGAGGCTCTTCCGCTGCGCGGCATTGAAGTGCTTTTCAGTATATCGCAGGAAACCGCCGGGGCGGAGGCAAAATTATCTCTCCCTTTGCAATAGGGTATCGGGGTGTCATACACTGTATGGCTTCAGCTTGTCTGGCATCCATAAATCAACCCCTCAACAAGGAGGCGGGTCGTGAAACGTAGGGAAAGATCGGGAAAATTCAATCGGTGTTGTAGTCTGGTGATGTTCTTTCTGGCCGGCGCGGCCGGCGCCGGCTTCGCCCAGGCGCCGCCCGCGGGGGTGCCGCCCGCGCCGGTGCCCGCGGCCGTGGCCATCGCGCGCCCCTCGGCGGCCGAGGTCCGGACGGCCGAGCGCGCCCTGGCCCGGTTTCTCGAGACCGCCGACCCCGAGATCAGGGAACTCGACCGGAAGTACCCGGGGCTCGTCTCGGTGCGCGTCCCCCCTCCCAACTCCGCCACGGTCCCCTACCTGGCCCCCTTTTTCCAGCAGAAGCACCAGGCCAACCTCGAGGTGGCCCGCAAGGGGGAGAGCGACGTCCTCTTCATGGGGGACTCCATCACCGACTTCTGGCGCAACGCGGACGGGATGTTCGCGGGCAAGCCGGTGCAGGATAAATATTTCGGCGACCTGAAGGTGGCCAATTTCGGCATCGCGGGGGACACCACGCAGGGGGTGCTCTACCGCCTGCAGAACGGCGAGGGACGGGGCTTCAAGCCCCGGGCGGTGATGCTGATGATCGGCACCAACAACACCGGCCGCAACAGCGCGGCCGAGATCGCCGAGGGGGTGGGCGCCGTGGTCCTCGAGCTGCAGAAGGACTTCCCGGAGGCCAAAATCCTGCTCCTCGCCATCTTTCCCCGCGGCGCGGCCGACGACCCCGTGCGCGGGACGATCGCCGAAATCAACGCCGTCATCTCCCGGCTCCACGACGGGGAGCGGGTGCACTACCTCGACATCGGGCAGAAGTTCCTGGACGCGGAAGGGAACATCCCCAAGGACGTGATGAGCGACGCCCTGCACCCGACGGGGAAGGGGTACGAGATCTGGGCCGAAGCGGTCAACGAGACGCTCCGGAAGCTGATGAAGTAGGTGGATCCGGGCCCGCCGCCAGGCGGGCCCGGGCGCGGTGAAATCACGGAATGAGGAAACGGCACCATGGCAGCGGAAGAGAGCGGTAACGACCTCCGGTACATCATCGGCGTCATGCGCCCCAGGTTCCTTCTCCTGGCCGTCGCCTGCGTCTTTCTCGGGCTGGCGGCCGCCGTGTGGG
>JAAYCX010000068.1 GCA_012729555.1 Acidobacteriota bacterium | reverse complement strand
TCTGGACCCACAGGGGATCGCCGGGCTGGGTGGCCGACGTGCTGGCTGCCGGTCTGGTTCTCGACGATCACCCGGAGGCGGAGAAGCTGCGCAGTTGGGGGATGGGCTATTTCAAGAGAAACTATTTTCGAGCTTGGCAGCACAACGACGGCGCCTGGATGCACGGGGGGAGCAGCTACAACATTGGTATGATCATGCCCCAGATCATAGCTTACTGGGCCAGCGCCGTGGAAGGCGAAGATATCTACGAAGTCATCCGCCGTGAATATGGGGACTGGCTGCACGGACACCTGCGCTACATGATGGCCGAGGTCCTGCCGGACAAGACCCGCAGCGAAGCCGTCGCCTGGGACTACAATCCCAAAGGATTGAGGATAAAGGGGAAGGATCTATATTGGACCGTGGCCCGGGCCTACCGGGATACGGATTTCTACGGGTTCCAACGATGGCTCGGGGAAGATCCGAAAAGCGGACCCTACGGCAAGCTGGTCCGAATCCTCTTTTACGATGAGGCCATCGACGGGAGAGAGGCCAAGGATCCGCCGGCGGGCGCGTTCGCGAAGCTCTGGGGCCGCCAGGGTCCGGGTTATGTCCAGATTCGCGACAAGGGATGGGCGCCCGATGGCACCGTCATCGAGTTCAGGACCGGCGACTTCGTCTGGACACACAGCCATGTGAATCACAACAACGCGTTCTGGATTTTCAACAAGGGGCGACTGGCGGTGCAGGGAGGGAGCTACGGCCTCGATCAATGCTTTCACGGCGGCACCGGCAGTCACTATTTCACGCAATCGACCAGTACCAACACCATGCTGATTTTCCAGCCCGGCGAGTTCACCCACGCCGGAGGATCACGGGCCGGGGACTTGGTGGGTCCCAATATGATCACAAACGCCGGCGGCCAGCGGATGCGCTGGTACTGCGGGCAGACGTGCTTCACCTTTGACGAATACCTGCGCCGCAAGGTCGAGGAGAGCGATGTGGAGGCGGGGCTTTTCGAAACCGGCGACATCACGGCGTTCGAAGCGGCCGAAGATCATGGCTACAGTTACGTTTCGGGCGATGCCACCATGGCGTACAACAATCCTCGCTTCTCCTACTGGCAGCGGGAGGGGAAATCGGGAAAGATCCGGAAAAACCAGCCCAAGATCGACCTTTTCACCCGTTCCATGGTCTACCTGCCCGGAATCGACAACCTGGTGGTTTTCGACCGGGTAAATGCGCTGGATCCCTCCTGGCGCAAAGCGTGGCTCTGCCATTTTCAGGGAAAGCCGGAAATTATAGGAGGGAAGGCACTTTCGGCGGAGGTCCCGGGGCATATCGAGGAATTCGGCGGCGGCATCGTCACGGCCACCTGGGGTGACGGGGTATTGCAGCCTCCCGATCCCGGCGACCCGGGGCGGCTGTTTATTCAGACCCTGCTGCCGCGAAAGCACGTGATCCGCCGGATCGGCGGGGATGGGTACGAGGCCTGGGTCAACGGCAAGAACCGGACGGGGGACGACAAGAAGATCCTGGACAAGGTGGATGCCGGACGCTGGCGGATCGAGGTGTCCCCCGTCGAGCCGAGGAAATCCGACGTCTTCCTTCACCTTCTTCATATCGGGGATACCCGCACTTCCCGCATGCCGGCCGCGGAGGTGATCGAGTCTGAGGATGGGAAGATGGCCGGCCTTTCCACCGGGGGGTGGGTGGTGCTTTTTGGGAAAACCGGGCCCGTCAGCGGGGAAGTGGCCTACCGGGCTCCCGGAGCCAGGGCGGAGAACCTGGTGGTGGATCTGCAAAAGGGTGCCGCCTACAACGTGACCGGAGCCGAGGGTGGGGCCCGCAAAATGACGGCGAGCGCCGAAGGCACCCTCCGCTTTGCCACCGGCGGACCGGTATCGGTCGGCATTTCTCCGGTGCCATGAGGCCGGGATGATGACATATGATCCACGTCCAGGCGGCCGGGCCGTCCTGGTGGCCCCTTTGATTCTGGCTCTGGCCATTCTTGCCTGTGCCCAAGGGACACCGTCGCCGGATGCGGAAAGGGAGCCCTACTACCAGAGGCTCGGGGCGATCTGGAAGGGTGCCGGGTTGAGCCCGGAAGCCGAATACTGGCGCGCGCCCGAGCGTACCCCCGGGGATTTCCTGAGCCTCGATCCGGAGGCCACCGGTGTCTGGGTCAGCTGCGACCGATGGCCCGACGGCTCCGATGCGCGGCGCTTCGGCCTGGACGCGATCCGGCTCTCGGGCGCGCGGACGGATCATGAAAAGGCCCTGGCCGTCTACCGCTGGGTGCGGCGCTGGATGATCTACAACAATTCGAACGGGAGCTCGATCGAGCACCTGAACCCCGGCCCGGCCGGGCACGCCGTGGTGCACCAGGCCGACAAGCTGCTCAATGTCTACGGGGTGCACTGGTGCGGGGGGCAGGCGCGGGCGGTGGAGCAGATCTGGCGCGCCCTGGGGTACCGTGCGGAAAAGGTCATCCGGGGGAGTCACACGATCGTGGGACTCCACTACCGGGACTACGACGGGGTCGAGCGCTGGCACGGCCTCGATGTGTCCCACAGCAATGTCGCCTGGAACGACTCCTATCAGCGCCTGTTGAGCCTGGACGAGCTTTCGACCCAATGGTACGCGGGCTATTTCCAGTACGGGTTGCCGGGGAACGGGCATCTCTATTTCAACGATCACCGGATGGAACTGCACCTGCGGCGCGGGGAGAAACTCGAGCGGCTCTGGAGCAATGTCGGCAAACCGTACCAGGACAACGCCGCGCGGGGCAAGGGGATGGCCCAGAGGGTCCCCGACTACGAGCGCGGGCCGTATCTCCCCTTTACCTACGGCAACGGCGTCTGGCGCTATGCCCCCGACCTGGGCCGCGCGGGGTGGGAGAAGGGGTTGGCCGAGCCGGCCGCGAACATGGTGCCGGGAAGGCTGCAACCCGCGGCGGTGGGCAGCCGGGCGACGGCGGTGTGGCGTTTCCGCTCCCCCTACATCTTCTCCGATGCGGCCGTAAAACTCCGGCTGCGGCGCGGGACCGCGGCGGACCGGGTACGGCTCCTGTTTTCCTCGGACGAGGGGAAAAGCTGGAACGCGATCTGGGAGGCCCCGGATGAATTGATCGGCAATCCGGAGATCACCGTACCCATCTGCCCGAAGTTCGAGGTGACGGAAAAGGGGCCCAAACCTCCCGCCGGGCTGCACTCCCCCTTCGGACGTTACGCCTACCGCTTGAAGCTGGAATTGACGGCGGCGGGAAATCCCGGGGACTGCCGGGTTGAGGCGATCGAATTTGAAAACACCGTGCAGTTGAACATCTATTCGCTTCCCCAGCTGCATCCGGGAAACAACACCATAACCGTCAGGGGCCGGATCGACCCCGGGACGGCTCTGCGCGTCACCTATGTTTGGGACGACGCCGCGGGGAAGGGGCGGCGGCATGTCGCCATGGTGGAGAAGTCCCCCTATACCTATGAAATTGCCGCAACCGGTTCCCGGTGGGAGGACATCATCTGCCGATCGATCACCGTTGAGGCGGTGGAAATGGTCGATTCCGGGAACGGGGCGGAGCCTTCCGGGAGAGTGTCGCAACCGGCGTCCGCTCCGGAACTGCCTCCGGTCGAGAGGACCATGGGGCGCTGGAACGGCCAGCCGCTGGAGGATCAACTGCCGAAGCTCGATCAGGTGCTTGCGGCCGTCGGCAACGGGCAGCGGTTCAAGCGGATGGTGCGGGGAGCGGTCATGCGGGCCGACCCGCGCATGTTCGAAGCCTTCAAATCGATGGCCTACCAGGAACCCTCCCCGAACGATAAGTTGCTCGCCTTTGTTGGAATGTACCGGGCCGATCCGGAAAAGGCCCGGCCGGTGCTTTTGGACATCCTTGGAGACCGGGAAGGCCGCAGGGTGACCTGGAGCAAGGGAAAGGATAAGAAGGATCTCGGGTGGGGCCGGGAACTCTCCTGGTGCGAAGGGGGGACCGTCATCGGTTACATAGCGGCCGAAGCGGGCTGGGGCGAATTTCTGCCGGGATTGTTGAGAGTCCTGGCAAGCGATCAGTGCAAATCGGGCTGGGGGCCGCGTTACGGCACCGTGCGCGTCATCGGCCGCCTGGGCAAAGGCCGCCCCGGGGCCGCGGAGGCCATCCGGGGCGTTCTCGAGCAGAAACGGGGCAAGGAGCACGGGGATACCCTGATCGTGGCCGCCCTGGCCGCCGGAGTTCTGGGTGACAAGGGGTCCATCGCCGCCCTGCGGCGTCATCTTGACGGCGAATACTGGCCGCTCAAGCACAACGCGGCCCTTTCCCTGGGCATGCTCGGAGACGTGAGCATCGTGCCGCGCATGCTCGACTGG
>JAAYCX010000067.1 GCA_012729555.1 Acidobacteriota bacterium | reverse complement strand
GAGCGTAACGCCCTTGGCCACCACCTCCACCCCGATGATGAGGCGGATCAGGTTGCGGTAGAGCACGAGCATGTACACCCCCAGCATCATCAGCAGCAGGCCGCATCCGAACAGGAGCAGGATCTCGTTATTCATGTTTCTTCTCCTTGGCCTTGAGCCGGAAGAGGGCGCTGATGCCGAACACCCCCGCCAGGATCAGCACCACCTGCCCCAGGATGTCGGCGCTTCTCAGGTTCCAGAAGACGTTCTGGAAGGAGCCGGAACCGGCGCCGGGGACTATCGAGGGGAGCGCGCCCCCCAGCCAGCGGAGGATCAAAACGTCCAGGCCGATGAAGACCAGCAGCACCAGGGGGATGAACCCGCGCCCCAGACGCGTCTCGTCACCCTGGTCGGAGTCCCTGGTCATGCCGACGGTGGAGACGAACAGGACCGTGATCAGCCCCGCGCAGACGCTCAGCTCGAACACCCCGGCGATGTTGGCGCCGTAATGGAAGAGAACTCCCGCCAGCACCGCCGACGCCAAGGCGAGCGAGACGGCCGTGTAGAGCAGGTCCCGGAACACGCAGGCTCCGACCGTGAGCAGGACCATAAGCCCCAGAAGAACCCAAAGCAGCATGTTATTTCCCTCCCAGTAAAATCACGGCCGCCGGTTCCACGATTCCACGCGTGACGCTGTGGAAGAAAACCCCGGTCAGGAGACAGGCGGCGGCCAGGAGAATGACCGCAAGGGACATGGCCGCCGGCGCCTCGCGGATGTCGCGCCATTTCTCGTTCAGGTGGCCGAAGAAGACCTTGCGCTGGATGATGAGGAAGTACCCGAGGGTGAACACGCTCACGAGGATGGCGAGCGTGGCGATGGCCGCCTGCCCCGCCGCCAGGGCCCCCATGATGATGAAGAGCTTGCTCCAGAAACCGTTGAAGGGGGGGACGCCGGCGATCGAAAGGGTGCCGAACACGCTCGTGGCCCCCGTCACCGGCATCCGGGTCTCGAGCCCCCCCATCTGTTCGATGTCGCGGGTCCCGAGCCGGTACTGCACCGCGCCGCTGTTGAGGAAGAGGAGGGACTTGAACAGGGCGTGGTTGAACACGTGGAAGAGCGCGCCGACCAGGCCGAGCAGGTTGCCCAGCCCCAGGCCGATCAGGATGTAGCCGATCTGGCTGATGCTGGAGTAGGCCAGCATCCGCTTGAAATCGCGCTGGAAGTAGGCGAGCACCGCGCCGGCGATCATGGAAAGGGTCCCCAGGGCCAGGAAGACCGTCCGGACCTCGCCGATTTCGGGCAGGATTCCGAAGAAGACCCGGACCAGCGCGTAGACGCCGGCGACCTTGATCACCACGCCGCTCAGCATCGCCGAGATCGGGGCGGGGGCGGACGGGTGGGCGTCGGGGAGCCAGGCGTGAAACGGCATCACGGCGGCCTTCAGCCCGAAGCCTGCGATGAAGAGCGCGGCCGCGAGCAGGAGCAGACCCGGAACCGGTCCCCCCGCCCCCGCGAGCGCCGCGGCCAGGGGTGCGAACTCGAGGGTCCCGGCGGTCATGTAGACCAGGAGGATTCCCACCAGCACGAGCGAGGTGGCCACGGCCGAGAGGAGCAGGTACTTGACGGCCGACTCGATGCCGTCCTGCTCCAGCCCGAAGGCCACCAGCACGTAGGAGGCGATGGACGCCACCTCGAGAAAGAGGTACAGGCTGAACAGGTCGCGCGTCAGGAGCATGGCGTTCAGGCCGAAGACCATGACCAGCAGGAGGGCGAAAAACTTCCCCCTTCCCCCGAGATGGGCCACGTAGGAGGTCGCGTAGACCATGCAGGCGAACGCGACCGCGTTGACCACCACCAGGAAAAGGAGGCTGACGCCGTCCAGGGCGAAGTGTGCGCCGAACAGCTCGTAGGTCAAACCGCTCCCCGCCGCGGGGATGAGCCGCAGGGTGAAAACAAGAGGGAGCCCCGCCGCCACGACCGCCAGCGTATTCGCGGCCCACCCGCCCAGCCTGGAGGCCCAGGGCATGAGCAGGACCGCGATCGGCGGCACCAGCAGGATCCAGCCTATGTAGGATTCCATCATCGACCTCAGAATCGGAATAAGGGTTCTAGAGTATGCCTCAACGCCTCGGGCGCCCCCCCGCTCCCCCGCCTAGGCGGCCGGACCGAACAGGAGAAACAGCACGACCAGAAAACCCGCCAGCGCCCAGCAGAGATAATTGCCGTACAGCCCGTTGTGGGCGCCGCCGAGCAGCGGACGGAGCAGGAAGCGGCCGATCGAGAGGACGCCGTTGCCGACGACGTCCACCATCCGCTCGCAGTACAGGAACACGATCCGGGTGACGAACTCCACCACGCGGACCCCGATCTCGTACCCGTCGAATTTCTTCGCCTCCGCCATCCCGAGCACCGGGCCGAGGACGGGGGAGGAGGCGAGCGGGGCGAAGGCTTCGGCCGCGCTCGCCCGCCCGCTGCGCGCGGCGGCGTAGATCATGAAGCCGGCGGCGAAGATGCCGAGCGAAACCACCGTCAGGATCGAGAAATGCCACACGTTCCCGGTCAGGCCCGGCTCGGGAGCCCCCGCCACGGCGCTGATGAGGGCGTCGGCGCGGGAGAAGACAAACCCGCCGAGGACGGCGACCGCGCCCATCGCCAGGGGGGCCAGGACGCAGGCTCCCGCCGTCTCGCCCCGGCCGCCCCCGCCCGGCGCCCAGAGCACGGCGATCACCTTGGCGAAAACGGCCACGTTCAGGACCGCGCCGACGACGAGGAGGGCCAGCACCACGATCTGCCCGCCGTGCAGCGCCCCTTCCAGGATCAGCTCCTTGGCCACGAACCCCCCGGTAGGGGGGAGGGAGATGGCGGCGAGGAAGGCCAGGAAGAACGCGGCGCCCGACCAGGGCATGCTGCGGGCGATCCCCAGCAGGCGCTCCAGCCCGGAGCCCCCCGCCTTCTCCTCGAAATTGCCCGTGGCGAAGAACATGGTCGACTTGTAGGCGGCGTGCGTCAGCATGTACAGCAGCGCGCCCGCCGCGCCGGCGGCTTCCGAAACCCCCAGGCCGCACACCATGAAGCCGACGGGCGAAATGGCCGTCAGGGCCAGGATCTTGCGCAGGTCCTTCTCCACGAGCGCCGGCACGATCGTCACGAAGACGGTGGCGACGCCGAAGAGGAAGAGGACCGTTCTGGCCGCGGCGTCGAGGACGAACATCTGCTGCGTCACGACGAAGAGGAAGTAGATGCCCAGCACCTTCTCGAGCGAGGCCGGCAACGCGGCGAAGCCGGAGGCGGGCATCACCCGGGCGGCGTCCGGGATCCAGGTGTGGAAGGGGAACATCCCCGCCTTGGCGCCGGCGCCCATGAAGATGAGGACGAAGGCCCAGAACGCCATCGGTCCGGAGGCGGTACCGACCCCGGCCGTCATCCCCCCCCCCTGCGAGACCTGGGAAAAGAGCATCAGCCCCAGGAGCATCAGGAAGTCACTCGTCCCGCCGATGATGAGGGCCTTGTGGGCCGCCGCCTCGGCCTTGGCCCCGCCGCTGTGGATCAGGAGGTAGAGGGCCACCAGGAAAAGCTCCCAGCCGACGACGAGGACCAGCAGGCTGTCGGTCAGGATGACGGCGTAGGTCGAACCGAACGCGACCAGCAGCGCGAAAAGATGAAGGTAAGGCCGCGCGATCCGGCGCGTCGCGCCCAGCGTGTACACCATCGCCAGGAGCTGGAACAGGAACACGAAACCGAGCAGGAAGGTCTTGAATCCGGTCAGGCTGAAACTGAGGGCGAACCCTTCGACCCAGGGGATGTCGACGCCGGGGGCGGAAGGAGCCGCCGTCCAGAACGCCAGCCCGGCGGCGACGACGGCCCCGAGCCCGAGCATCGCCCCCGCCCGGGGGCTTTTCCGGAAGAAGGGGAGGAGGAAGACCGCCGCCGCCAGGGGGACCAGGATGGGGACCCACAACAATGATTGAGCGCTCATAACCTATTATCTCCAGAGAAGGCTGACGAGTTCGACCAGGCGCTGTCCATCGGCAACCTTGACCAGGTCGTACGGCAGCTGGAGCAGAAACCCGCTC
>JAAYCX010000066.1 GCA_012729555.1 Acidobacteriota bacterium | reverse complement strand
CGGGGATATCGCCGCGGGGGCGGCGGCCGCCGCCGCGGGCGGACGGGAAGAAAACGGTAGTGCAGGAAACCCCCGCCGTGTCGGCTCCGGCGAGTGGCCGGACGCGCGGCACGGGGGGGAATCCGTTCATGCGGGAATCGGGCTAGGCCTTCCGGCTCCACTCCCGGATCCGGGCGATCTCGTCCGCGGGGATGCCGAGGGATTCCAGGAATTCCTGGTGGGCCTCCGGCTCCATCTTTTCGAACTGCCGGTGCCAGTTCGTCATCTCCTCGTCCTTGAATCCCGCCGCCTGCATGATTTCTACCCAACGCTCCTTGTGGATCATCTCCGCTCCTTGCTGTAAGGGTTTCTGTCCGAGCAGGCGCAGGATCGCGCGCTGCTGCCCGCGGAGTCCGGCGATTTCGCGGTCGAGGGTGCCGAGGCGGCGCTGGAGGATTTCGAGGGGCGCGCGCCCTTCGGGGGCGTCGAGCAGCTCCTTCATCTCCCCGAGCGGGATGCCCATTTTACGGTAGAGGCAGATCCGCTCCAGCCGGCGCACCTGGGCCGGTGAATAGAGGCGGTAGCCGCTCCGGCTCCGCTCCGAGGGCCTGAGCAGGCCCAGGCGGTCATAGTAGAGCAGCGTCGCGCGCGACAGCCCCGATCCCCGGGCCAGCGTCGATATGGTGATCATGTCTCTCTCCGGTCGTTCCCTGCGGCCGCATTATTCCCGACTCCGCGGACGAAGGGAATGCTAAAGTATGAAGGGATAGACGGGTCAAGTTCCCGCCGCATTTTTAGCCCGCATGATTCATGAGGGTACGTCGCGAGGCGGCGCAGGGGGGTGTGGATACAAGGCGCGAGCCGGGAGGGTTCCGCGGGCGTACTGGACGGTACGTCGAGGAATCCGACCAAGCGTAACGCAGTAGACCTGCCCGATGGCACCGACGCAGCAGGAGCTTCATGGATAATGCGGGTTATGAGGTATGGCCGTGCCGCTTTTCATTCTGATCCTCATTCTCCTGATCCTGTTCGGCGCTCGCACCCTCCCCAGGATGGGGCAGGCGCTTGGTGAGAAGGCCCGCAAGCCCGTGCGCCAGGCCCGGTGGATGATGGCGTGGGCTTCGGGCACGGAAGAGGAGGCGCTCGCGGCGGAGAGGGAATATGGGCGGGAATGCGCGCGGGAGTTCGCGGCGCAGTTCCCGGGCGGGGCTTCGGAAGGCGACCGGGAACTGGTGGAATCGATCGGGGCGAAACTCGCCGACGCGGTCGGGGACGGGCGCCGCCGCTTCAGCTTCGGGGCGGTTCGGGGGCCGGTCGCCAACGCCTACGCGCTTCCTGGAGGCTTCGTGTTCATTACGGCGCCGCTGCTCGACCTGTGTGAGAGACGGCGGGACGAGATCGCTTTTTTCCTGGCGCACGAGATCGGGCATGTCATCCGCGGGCATGCGCGGGACCAGTTGACGGCGGGGGCCCTCATCAACGCGGTCGCCCGGCGTCTCTCCGGGGTCGGCCTCCTCCTGCGCGAGGCGCTCGCGAAGGGGTATTCCCGCTCGCTGGAACTCGAGGCCGACCGGGAGGCGGTGCGGCTGGTGCGGGGGGCCGGGTTCGACCCCGGCGCCGCCCGGAGCGCCCTCGGGCGCCTCGCCGGGGTGGCTCCGGACAACTCGGGGCTCGCGGAATATTTCTCCACCCACCCGGCCCTGGACGAACGGATCCGCGCGCTCGAGGTCTGAACCCCGTTTTCCGCCGGCCGCCCGGGTTCTCCCCCCCCGCGCCTGGTCACGCTGGAGCCCGGATCAGACGATGATCGTGTCGAGGACGGCCGATCGTCCCTCCTTCAGCGCGGCGAGCGCGCGAGCGAGCGCCCCCTCCAGTTGCTCCGGCCGGGTCACGGTCTCCCCGAAGGCGCCCAGGGCGCGGGCGACGGCGGCGAAATCGGGGGAGGGGGAGAGAGAAGCGCCGTTGTAGCCCGCGCGCCCGGCGTAGCCGTGGTCCCCCCCATAGGCCTCGAGGTTTTCGGCCACGGCCTGGTATTTCCCGTTGTTGTTGACGATATACAGCACGGGGGCGTCGTATTGGCGCGAGGTCCAGAGCACCGCCTCGGGGTTGGCGAACAGGGTGCAGCCGTCGCCCCCGCTCGCGATGACGGTCTTCCCCGGCGCCGCCATCTTGACCCCCACGGCGCGGGGCCAGGAACTTCCGAGGTTGGCCGCGTACTGCGCGAAGAGGTGCCCCGGGGGGGTGCGGTCCCCCTGGCCGATAGCGGCGATGTCCCACAGGAGCACCGTGTTCTCGTCCGACACCCGGTTGACGCACTCCCGGACCCAGAGGGGGGAGAGGGGGAACGCCCGGCCCGCCCGGCGGATGTCGCGCGCGCGCCGGGCCATGGCTGCGCGGTGCGCCCGCTCGAGCGCCTTTTTCCGTTCCCGGAGGAGGCGTTCGCGCGCGGGGGTGAGATGCCGCTCCATCATCCCGGCCAGCAGCGGCAGGGCCCCGGCCGAGTCGCACGTGATCGGAACGTGCACGGGAAAGCCCCAGAGCGGCTGCTTGAGCCGCACAGGGTCGAGGTCCATCGAAATGATGCGGGCCGTGCCGCGGGGGGGCGCCCCGACCCAGGGGACGTCGTGGTCGATGACGAGGACGCAGTCGCGCCCGGGCAGGTCGGCCGTCGAGCGGGCCCAGTGAACGGCCGGAAAGTTCATGTAGACGTCGGTGGAGCAGACGGGCAGGGCGAAACGCTCCGCCAGGGCGACCAGCGCGGCGACGGCTTCGGGGTGGCGCCCCATTCCCTTGACGAGAACGACGGGGTTGTGCGCCGCGCACAGGAGCCGGGCCGCCTCCTCGAGGGCCGCCGGGTCGGCGGCGGGAGCGGTCGCGGGGGGGAAGTCTTCGGGCCGGTATTGAATCCCGCGCTCCATCCTCGCCGCCATCACCTCGCGCGGCAGGGTGACGTAGACGGGGCCGCACGGTTCGGTCGCGGCGATCCGGAAGGCGCTCCGGACGAGGAGCGACGCGTTCTCGGGCGTCTTCAGTTCGTAGTCCCACTTGGTGTACTGGCGCACGATGCCGGCCTGGTCGTACACCTCCTGCTGCCAGTGGACCGGGACCGATCGCGCGCCGGGGAGTTCGTTCGCCGTGGTCCAGGGGGTGCGCCCCGCCATGACGACGATGCCGGCACCGGCGTGCCAGGCTTCGGGCCAGGCGGCGCCGGCGTTGATGGTGCCGCTGTCGACGTGCAGCAGCACCGCCTGCGGGCGGCGCGTCACTTGGAAATACCCCATGGCCATGTAGAGCGCGGCCGATTCGTGCGGGACGGTGACCAGGTCCGGGGTCTCGAGCCCCAGGGCCTTGAATTTGGCCACCGATTCCATGAAATGGAAGTTATCGGTGCCGCCGCAGAAAAAGATCTTCCGGACGCCGCCCGCGGCGATGGCATGCAGGATCAGCTCGTGCCCCTCGGCGCAGCGCACGGCGGAGGCGAAGGAGGGAAGGGGCTTCCCGGTCTTTTCGGCCATGGTGTCCCGGACCCCTCCGGCGCGCGCGCCGGAGGGGGGTCGGGGGAAGGGGTCAGACCCCTTCCCAGAATTTGCGCGTTTCCCTGAACGGATCCTTCTTCGCCCCGCTGACAACGTCGAAGAGCATGGTCTCGAAGTTTTCGAGCGTAAAGGCGGGCCAGGGGAGCGCGCGGGTGCCGGGGGCGCCGGTGCGGGCGAAGGCGACCCAGGCGCCCATCATCGCCCGGGCCACGGCCAGGGATTCGGGCACCCCCCCCGTGTAGGGGGCCCAGACGGGGTGATCGGCGAGATTGAAGACGAGCGGCAGGTCGAGCGAATGCGGGGTGCGCAGCAGACCGTCGTAGACCGGGGTGCTCCAGGTCAGTTCGTACAGGTAGGCGGGGGTGAGCCCCTGGGCCGTTTTCAGTTCGGCGATCTCGATCGCCGCGCGCCGCCCGCGGTCGCTCGTCATTTCGAAATAGAGGTCCGAGGGGGAGGCGCCGGGCATCAGTTTGCGGTAGAGGGCGACGGCGGCCGCGCCGTTCTGGTCTCCCAGGGTCGACTTCATCCGTGCCTCGAGCCCGGCCTCGTCCAGTTTATAGGCGGCCTCGTCGGCCAGCTGGAACGCCGTCCCCTCCGTCCGCACCGTTCCGATGACGAGCGGGACCGGGCCGGCCAGCGGGTTGGCCGTCGGGTGGAAGGGGTGGCGGGGGATGACGGAGCCGTCGCGCACGGGGGCGTAGCGCCCCCCGCTGCCGGGGCGCTTGGATGCCGCGAAATGGGCCGCCATCAGCCGCTCGAGCGGCACCTTCTGCAGCTCCCGTCCCTGGTCCGGCCGCAGCCCCAGCTCGGCGAAAAGACCGCGCGGGGCCTCGGCCGCCTCGTCGGGGTCCTGGAAGCGGCGCGTGGAGCCGCTCTGCATGGCCGCGCGCTGAAACAGCCCTTCGGCCGAAGGCATCGACAGGAGCGCGGCCACCTTGCCCCCCCCTCCCGACTGGCCGAAGACCAGGACCTTGCCGGGGTCCCCCCCGAAGCGGCGGATATTCTTTTTTACCCACTCGAGCGCCAGGACGATGTCGAGCATGCCCGCGTTTCCGGAGGAGGCGAAATCGGGCCCCGACCCGGCCAGGTGCGCGAAACCGAGGACGTTCAGCCGGTGCGTGACGCTGACGACGACGACATCGCCGGCGCGGGCGAGCGCGGCGCCGTGGTACATCCTCGCCGAGCCCGATCCCTGGGCGTAGCCGCCTCCGTGGCACCAGAACATGACGGGGCGGCGGGCGTTATCGAGCCCGGGGGTGTAGATGGTGAGGTTCAGGCAGTCCTCGGTTTCGACGCTCCCCTCCTCGCTTCCGATCGACATCATCCCGACGAGGGCGGGGATCTTCGGGCGCGGGGCGGGCGCGGGATCGGTCTGGGGCGCGATGGGGCGCTTTTCGGGGTTCTCGCGCACCCCGGCCCAGGGCCTGGCCGGGCGGGGGGGCATGAAGCGCCCGGCGCCGGAGGTGTCCGCGCCGTAGGGGACGCACAGGAAGGTGTAGGCCCCTTCGGCGAAGGAGCCGCGCACCTTCCCGGCCGTGGTCTCCACGACCGGGGCGCCGGCCGCAAAGAGATCCCGGATGAATGCGGGCGCGATCGCCGAGGGCGCGATCGCCGAGGGCGCGAGCGCCGCTGCCGCCGTTATGGCGCCGATCACCTCCCGCCGCGAGAGTGTCACCCCCCCGGTCCTGTTTTCCCTGTCGTTCATGGCACTCCCTCCCCTTTCGGTTCGATCCGCTGGCCGCTCCCCTCCCTCCCATGTCGGGGGACGGCGTCCATCATAGTACAGGAGGGGGATGCATTTCACGCATGTTGCGACTTGCGGCTTTCGCCCCCACGGCGTTAACCTGTACCTGTTTTGCATCCGCTCTGACAAGTTCCATCCGACAACGACCGGGAGCCAGGATCATGGAAGACTTCGAAAAACTCGGCCAGTTCTACCTGGGCAAAAAATACAGCCTCGAAGCCGGGGCCTCGGAAGAGGAGCTGCTGCTGTACGACGCGCGCGACCTGGTGACCCACGGGGTCTGCGTCGGCATGACGGGCAGCGGGAAGACGGGCCTCGGCGTGGCGCTGCTCGAGGAGGCGGCCATCGACAGCATCCCCTCCATCGTGATCGATCCGAAAGGGGACATGGCCAACCTCCTGCTCACCTTCCCCGGCCTCGGCGCGGAGGACTTTCTCCCCTGGGTCCACGCCGACGACGCGGCACGCGCGAACCAGGCGCCGGAAGCGTACGCGGAGTCCCAGGCCGGGCTCTGGAAAAAGGGTCTGGCCGCGTGGGGGCAGGACGGGGAGCGGATCCGCAAGCTTCGGGCTTCGGCGCACTTTGCGGTCTACACCCCCGGGAGCCGGGCGGGGACGCCGGTGGCGCTGCTGGCCGGCTTCAGCCGCCCCGGGCCGGAGGTGCTCGAGGACCGGGAGGCGCTCGCCGACATGATGGTCTCGGCCGCCACGGGGCTGCTCGGGCTGGTCGGCGTGACCGGGGACCCGGTCAGCAGCAGGGAGAACATCCTGGTCTCCAACATCCTCGGGCACCACTGGTCCGAGGGGCGGGACGTTTCGATCGAAACGCTCTTGCGCTCCATCCAGACCCCCCCCTTCGAGCGCCTGGGGGCGTTCGACATCGAATCGTTCTTCCCCGCCAGGGAGCGCTTCGAACTGGCGCTGCGGCTCAACAGCCTGCTGGCCTCCCCCGGGTTCGGGGTGTGGCTCGAGGGGGAGCCGATGGACGTGGGGCGGTTTCTCCACACGCCGGAAGGGAAGCCGAAGGTCTCCATCTTCAGCATCGCCCACCTGGGGGAGAAGGAACGGATGTTCTTCGTGACGCTGCTGCTCAACCAGGTGGTGGCCTGGATGAGGTCGCAGCCGGGGACCACCAGCCTGCGGGCGCTGGTCTACATGGACGAGGTGGCGGGATATCTCCCCCCCGTGGCCAACCCCCCCTCCAAGAAGCCGCTCCTGATCCTCTTCAAGCAGGCGCGCGCCTTCGGGGTGGGGGTGCTGCTGGCGACCCAGAACCCGGTGGATCTCGATTACAAGGCGTTGTCGAACGCCGGGACCTGGTTCATCGGCCGGCTGCAGACGCCGCAGGACATCGATAGGCTCGTCGAGGGGCTGGGCGCGGGGTCGGCCGCGGAGAAGTCGGAGCTGCGGCAGGCCATAGCCGCGCTCGGCAAGCGTGTCTTCCTGATGAAGAACATCCACGAGGAGGCGCCCGCGGTTTTCGAGACCCGCTGGTGCCTGTCCTACCTGAGGGGGCCGCTCACGCTCGGACAGATCAAGCTCCTCGCGCCGACGGCTGCTCCTCACCCGGCGGTACCGGGCGCGGCGGCGGCGCAGACGTCCGCGCCTTCCGCCGAAGAGCCGGCGGCCGCGCGCCCCGCCGTCCCCCCCGAAGTTCCGGAGTTCTTCCTCCCCTTCCATCCCACCCCGGGCGCGGCCCCGGAAGGGGGGGAGGCGTTCTATCTCCCAAAGGTATGCGCCTTCGGCGAGGTGCACTACGGCGCGGGACCGGCCGTGCAGGCGGTCTGCGCCGCCTCCGCGACGGGCGACCTCATCACGGTCGACTGGGCCGCGGCGGAGCCGCTGACGCTCGCCGAGAGCGACCTCGAGAAAGAGCCTTCGAAAGGGGCCGGGTTCGGCCCCCCCTCGCCCGAAGCCCTCAAGCCGGCGAACTACAAGGCCTGGGCCAGGGACTACGCCGATCACCTCTACCGGAACTCGAGCCTGGAGCTGTACCGCAGCGCGGAATTCAAGCTGACGTCCGATCCGGGGGAAAGCGAGGGGGACTTCCGGATCCGGCTCGGGCAGCTGGCGCGGGAACGGCGGGATGAGAAGGCGGACTCCCTGAGGGGCCGATACGGCCCCAAAATCGCGGCGCTCGAGGAGCGGGTGCGCAAGGCGGAGCAGAAGGTGGAAAAGGAGAAGGGGGACGTGCGCCAGGCGGGGGTGCAGACGGCCCTCAACCTGGGGGCCACGCTGCTGGGAGCCTTCCTGGGGCGCAAGAAATGGTCCTCCGGCACGATCGGGCGGGCCTCGACCACCATGCGCTCGGGGATGCGCACGGCGAAGGAGAAGGCCGATATCGCCGCGGCCGAGGAGAACCTGGAGGCGCTGCGGCGGCGGAAGGACTCTCTCGAGGAGGCCTTTGCCGCGGAGCTGGAGGCGCTGGAGGATTCGGCGGACCCGATGCGGCAGGAGGTGCTGCCCGCTCCGCTCAGGCCGCGCAAGGCCGACATCCGGGTCCGGCTGGTGGCCCTGGTCTGGTTCCCCGGCTGGAGGGGGGCCGACGGGCGGTTTGTACCCGCCGGCGGGCGGGAGCGGCCCTGAAAGGGGAAAACGGCGCCAACATTATTTGCATGTTGCGGCCCGAATGGTTACCTTTGTAGGCGGTTTTCCGGGGTTCCGGGGCGTGGTCGACCCGACCTGGCCTCCCCCGGGGATTCCCGTTTTGTAACGTCAGCAGAAGCGGCCGAATGCGGCAGGGGAGAAGCGGGATGACGTCGACCGATCCTAGAGACGACCTTACAGCCATCGCCACCGCCGCCGATCTGCGCGACGCGTGGCCCCTGCTTTCGGCCGAGGAGCGGCATCCGGCGTTCGACCAGCTGCCGCGCACCGAACGGGAGGACTTCTTCATCAGCCTCTCGGCGCGCGAGCAGGCCCGGATGCTGCTGGAATTTCCCCCCCACCGCCGCCGGGTGTGGATGCGGCTCCTCGCCCCGGACGACGCGGTCGACCTCATCCAGGAAGCCCCGCCGGAGGATCGGGAAGGGCTGCTGGAACTGCTGGACGATTTCACCCGCAAGGAGATCCGCGCCCTGCTGGCCTACGCTGAAGACGAAGCGGGCGGACTGATGAACCCCCGGTACGCCCGCGTGCGCGCGGACATGACGGCCGACGAGGCGATCAGCTACCTGCGGCGCCAGACGCGCGAGCACGCCGAGACGGTGCAGTACGTCTACGTGACCGCCCCGGACCGGCGCCTGATGGGGGTCCTCTCCTTTCGCGACCTGTTCGCGGCGCTGCCGGGGACCCCGGTGCGGGACATCATGAACACCGACCTGGTGACCGTGGGGGAGACCGACGACCAGGAGTCGGTCAGCCGGCTTTTCGCCGAATACAACCTGGCGGCCATCCCGGTGGTGGACGGCGAAGGGCGCATGAAGGGGATCGTCACCCTCGACGACATCGTCGATGTCGTGCAGGAAGAGGCGACGGAGGACATCCAGAAATACGGCGGCATGGAGGCCCTGGACGCCCCCTACCTCGATACCGGTTTCTTCAGCATGATCAAGAAGCGGGCCGGGTGGCTGGCCGCCCTCTTCGTCGGGGAGACCTTCACGGCCTCGGCCATGGGGCGTTTCGAGGAGGAGATCGCCCGGGCCGTCGTGCTGGCGCTCTTCATCCCCCTGATCATCTCGAGCGGCGGCAACTCCGGCTCGCAGGCCTCCACCCTGGTCGTGCGCGCCATGGCGCTCGGCGAGATCCGGCTGCGCGACTGGTTCCGGGTGGTGCGGCGGGAGATCGCGTCGGGGCTGACGCTGGGCATGATCCTGGCCGTGGTCGGGTTCGTCCTGATCGTGATCTGGCAGAACCTCTTTCAGACCTATGGCGAGCATTACCTGCTGGTGGCGCTGGTGGTGGCCGTCAGCCTGGTGGGGGTGGTGATGTTCGGGACCGTGATCGGCTCCCTCCTCCCCTTCGTGATGCGGCGGATGGGGTTCGATCCCGCCAGCGCCTCGGCCCCCCTGGTGGCGACGCTGGTGGATGTGACGGGGCTGGTGATCTACTTCACCGCCGCCGCCGTCATCCTGGGGGGGACGCTGCTGTAGGCGCCCGCCTCACCCGCGCCAGTCGGGCGGCAGCGTGCGGACATGGATGTCCCTCTGGGGGAAGGGGAACTCGAGGCCGTGCGCCGCGAACTTTTCGTGGATGCCGAAATTCAGGTCGCTCGTCAGTTTCCCTTTCCTGTGCAGGAGCGAGGAGCTCCACGCGCGCAGTTCGAACTGGAGCCCGTTGTCGCCGAACTCGAGGAAACGGACCCCCGGCTCCGGCTCCTCGAGGACGTCGCGGTTCTCCCGGGCCACCTCGAGCAGCAGCCGTTCCACCAGGCGCGGGTCGCTGCCGTACGCGACGCTCACCCCTATCTTGAACCGTACCTTCCGGTCGGTATAGCTCCAGTTGACGACGTCCTGGGAGATGAAGCTGGAGTTGGGCACGATCACCGAGATGTTGTCGTTGGTCACAACGGTCGTGGCGCGCGCGCCGATCGAGATCACCTCCCCCTCCACCTCGCCCACCTCGATCCGGTCCCCCGCCTTGATCGGCCGCTCGAACAGGATGATCAGGCCGCTGATGAAGTTGTTGGCGATGTTCTGCAGCCCGAAGCCGACGCCGATCCCCACGGCGCCGGCCAGGATGCTGAGCGCCGTGAGGTCGATCCCCGCCGTCTGCAGGATGACGAAAAAGCCGATCACGATGACGAGGTAGCGGGCGATCGCCCCGACCGATTTGCGCACCCCGGGATCGAGGTTGCTGCGGACCAGGATCCGGTTGGCGAGCCAGAAGCGGATCTTTTTCGCGAGGAAGAGGAGGAGCAGGAAGAGAAGGATCAGGTAGAGGATCGACCAGAGTGTCAGCTGGGTGGAGCCGGTCTTGAACAGGGGGAAATCCAGGATGTCCCGGGCCGAGGCGATGACGCGCTGAAGGCTTTCCATGAGAAGGTCTCCGTCAGAAGGGCCAGAACCTGGGAATGAGCAGCGTGGCCAGGATCCAGAACAGGACGTTGAGCGGGGCTCCCACCCGCATGAAGTCGGTGAACTTGTACTGCCCGGCGGCGTAGATCATGGTGTTGGTCTGGTAGCCCACGGGGGTCATGAAGCTGGCCGAGGCGGCGAAGGCGATGGCGAAGAGGAAGGGGCGCGCGTCGACCCCGAGCGCGCCCGCCCCGGCAATGGCCACCGGCACCAGGAGCGCGGCCGTGGCGTTGTTCGACATCATTTCGGTCAGGAGCGAAGTCAGCAGGTACAGGGCGGACAGCATCGCCACGGGGCCCAGCCTCCCCACCGTGTCGACCAGGAGGTTCCCGATGAGGGCGGCCATCCCCGATTTTTCCAGAGCCATCCCCAGCGTCAGCACCCCGGCCAGCAGGAAGATGATCTTCCAGTCGATGGAGTCGTAGGCTTCCTCGAGGCTCAGACACCGCGTCAGGACCATCAGGGCGGCGCCGATGACGGCGGCCACGACGATGGGGAGGAGCCCCACGGAGGCGCTCGCGATCACGCCGGCGATGATGAGGAGGGCGGTCGCGATCTTGCTCCTGCGGTAGCGCGGGACAGGGGCCTCGGACACCATCACGAAGGCCCGGTTGCGCCGCAGCCTTTCGTACCCCTCGTGGTCCACCTCCACCAGGAGGGCGTCCCCCGCCCGCAGCGGGACCGAGTTCATGTTCTCGCGCAGCACCTTCCCCCCGCCGCGGCGCAGGGCCAGGACGATGGCGCCGAAGGAGATCCGGAACTGGATCTTCTTGAGCGAACGGCCGACCAGGATGGAGTTCGGGGCCACCACCGCCTCGGCCAGCATGAGGTCCTCGCTCCGGAGGTCCCGCTCGCGCAGCTGCATCTGCGACTTGATCGATACCCCCTCCCGCTCCTCCAGCTTCTTGATCTTGCCGATGTTGCAGCGGACCAGCAGTTCGTCCCCCCCAAGGATGACGGTGTCGGCGTGCGGCAGCCCGAGGGAGACGCCGTTGCGCCGCATCCCGACGATGGTGATGTCCAGGTCCTTCACGATCGGGGCCTCGCGGAGGGGCTTCCCCACGCTCTTGGCGTCGGTATGGAGCACGATCTCGGTCAGGTAGTCCTTCATCGCGAAGTCGGCCGTGAGGTCCTCCCCCCCCCGGCGGTTGGGGATCAGCCGGATTCCGAAAGTGAACATGTAGAGGCTCCCGGCGGCGAAGAAGACCAGGCCGAGGGGGGCGAACTCCAGCATGCCCAGGGGGCGCTGCCCGTGAGCGGCGGCCAGGGAGCCGACCAGGATGTTGGTCGAGGTGCCGATCAGGGTGCAGGTGCCGCCGAACATGGAGGCGAAGGACAGGGGCATCAGGAGCTTGGAGGGGCTGGTACCCCCTTCCCGGGCCATGGTCATCACGATCGGGATGAATACGGCCACGGCCGGGGTGTTGTTGACGAAGGCCGAAATCAGCCCGATGGGGATCATGATGATGGCCAGGCTGAGCCAGAAACTCTTCTTGCTCAGGACGGCCAGCCGGTCGCCGAGCGAGTTCACCGCCCCGGTGCGCAGCAATCCGGCGCTGAGAACGAACATCGCCCCCACGGTCACCGTCGCGGGGTTGCTGAAGCCCGCGATCCCCTCCTCGGGGGTGATGACGCCCGAGAGGAGGAGGAGGCTCATGAGGAGGATGGCGGACAGGTCGACTGGGAGCTTCTCGGTGGCGAACAGGTAGACGGCCAGTACAACGGCGGCCGTGGCGATCATCATTTCCGGCGTCATAGGTTCCGTTCCCCGGCATCGGTGACGCGGTTCCGGGTCCGGCCCAGCCATGGCGGCGGGGGCGCGCTCCCGGACTCGAGGTGTCTTTCGGCGGCCGCCGCGATGCGCTCCATCCACGCGATGGTCTCCACCGGGTAGTCCCCCATGGCCGTCTCCTCCGACAGCATGACGGCGCTGGTGCCGTCGAGCACCGCGTTGGCGACATCGGCGACGTCGCTGCGGGCCGGCCGGGGGCTGTGCATCATCGACTCCATCATCTGGGTGGCGGTGATGCCCGTCCGTCCGGCCCGGCGGCACCGGCGGAGCAGGTCCTTCTGGATGAAGGGGATCTCCTCGAGCGGCAGCTGCAGCCCGAGGTCCCCCCGGGCCACCATGATCCCGTCGGAAGCCTCGAGCAGGGCGGGGAAGGCCGAGAGGGCTTCCTGCCGTTCGATCTTCGCGATCACCCGGAGCTTTTTTCCCAGGCCGGCGCCGAATGCGCGCAGGCGGGCGATTTCCGCGGGGTGCGCCGCAAAGGAGACCCCGAAGGAGTCGAGCCCCTGCGACAGTCCGAACCGGGCCCATTCCAGGTCGGCTTCGGTGACCGCATCGACCCACATCGGCGCTCCCGGGATGCTGAACCCCTTCCGGGAAAAGAGTTCCCCCCCCGCCACGACCTCGCACACCGCTTCCCCCTCGCGCGGAACGTCGAGGACCACGAGCTGCATGAAGCCGTCCGCGAGGAACACCCGGCTCCCCTTGCCGAGGCTGTCGGTGAGGCGCGGATAGTGGACCGGAAGGATCCGGGCCGTCCCGGGGATGTCGCGCACGGTCAGGCGCACCCGGCTCCCCTTTTTGAGGAGGGTGGGGTTTTTCTCCAGGTCCCCGATCCTGATTTTGGGGCCGGGGAGATCGGCGATAATCCTTTCCGGTTTGCCCGCCTCCCCGAAGGCCCGGCGGAGGCTGCGGATCAGCCGGCGGTGCTCGGCGGCGGTTCCATGCGAGAAGTTCAGGCGCGCCACATCCATCCCGGCCTCGAGCATGCGCCTCTGCACGGCCATCGTGCGGCTCCGGGGGCCGATGGTGGCGATAATCAGGGTGCGCCGAACCGTGGTCATGTTCCCTCCAGATCCCTCCGCCTCAGAATAAACCACAGAATCGGAACAACAGAAACGGAAAAGAGCGTCGGGCTATTCGGCCGCGGACGGCAGCACGGCTGCCGCGGTCTCCTCGGGCGGGAGGTCGGGAAGGAAGGTGTCCCTCCGGCGGAACCATTCGAAGACGGCCAGGGCCGCCGCGGCCGCACCGGCCCCGGCCGCGACCGAAAAGCCGTGGGGGAGGCGGAGCCCCTCGGGCGCCATCAGGATATAGGAGGTGATCACCGCCGTCATGAACAGCGCCGGGACCAGGGTGACGACCCAGGCCTTCTTCGCCCCCGCGAGATAGACCGTGATGGTCCAGAGCACCACCGTGGCCAGCGTCTGGTTCGCCCAGGCGAAGTAGCGCCATATGACCGCGAAGTCGATCTGGGTGAGGGCGTACCCGGCGGCGAAGAGCGGGAGGCTGACGAGGAGCCGGTTGCGGATGCTCCCCTGTTTGAAACGGAGGAAGTCGGCCACGATCAGCCGGGCCCCGCGGAACGCCGTGTCCCCTGAGGTGATCGGGGCGGCGACCACCCCGAGCAGCGCGAGGAGCGCGCCGAAGTTTCCCAGGAGGGTGTGGGAGACCTGGTTGACCACCACGGCCGCGTTCCCCTGGTTGGCCACCATCGCCTGGTTCAGTTCCCGGACCCCGCCGAAGAAACTCATGCCGATGGCGGCCCAGATCATGGCGACCACCGCCTCGGTGATCATGGCGCCGTAGAACACCCTCCGCCCGTAGCGTTCGCTGGTGATGCAGCGCGCCATCAGGGGCGACTGGGTGGCGTGGAAGCCGGAAACGGCGCCGCAGGCGATGGTGATGAACATCATCGGGAACAGGGGGAAACTCCCGGGGTTGTTGTGAAAATTCCTGAAGTTTCCGAGGCTCAGCTCCGGGATCGGCATCCCCTTGACGAAGAGGGCGATGATGAGGGCGAAGGCCATGAAGAAGAGGGCGAAGCCGAACAGGGGGTAGAGGCGGCCGATGATCTTGTCGATCGGGAGCATGGTCGCCAGGATGTAGTAGAGGAAAACGATCCACACCCAGAAGGTCATGGTGCCCAATCCCGGCGTCATGCCGGCCAGGATCTGGGCGGGGCCCGTGATGAAGACGGCGCCCACGATCACCATCAGGACGACGGTGAAACCCCGCATGCACTGCCTGGCCACCGGCCCGAGATAGATGCCGACGATTTCGGTGATACTCAACCCCCGGTGCTTGATCGAGAGCATCCCGGCGAAATAGTCGTGCACGGCGCCCGCGAAAATGGAGCCGAGGATGATCCAGAGGAAGGCGACGGGGCCCCACAGGGCCCCGGAGACGGCGCCGAAAATCGGGCCGAGGCCGGCGATATTCAGAAACTGGATGAGGAACACCCGCCACCATGGGAGCGGAAGGTAGTCGACCCCGTCGGCCATCGTGGCGGCCGGGGTGGGGCGCGCGCTGTCGGCCCCGGCCAGCCGTTCGATGAAGCGCGAGTAGAGAACGTAGCCCAGGAGGAGCAGGACGATGCCGGTGACGAGCGTTATCATGGCGGAGAGCCCTCGTTTTTTGAATCAGGCCGTGAACCCGGTATTTTCCCCGACCCCGCGTCCAAATGCAACCCTCGGCATTGCGGTTGACAACCCGCCCCGCCTCCTCTATTTATTGGAGCGCCACCCGAAAGAAAGGTGAAAGGATCCGCCATGCCCCACTTTCCCCACTTTCCCCACTTCCCGATGAAGCCCAGGAACGCCCCCCCCCGAATCATCGGTGTCGGATCGGCCCTGATGGACATCCTCCTCTTCGAGAGCGACCGTTTCCTGGCCGATCACGGCGTCACCAAGGGGGGGATGCAGCTCGTCGGCCCGGGCCGGGCGGACCAGCTCCTGGCGGCGTCCCCGAACCTGCCCAGGATGGTGCCCGGCGGCTCCGCCTGCAACACCACCATCGGCCTGGGGCGCCTCGGCGCCCGGGCGGAGTTCGTGGGGACGAGGGGGGACGACGAGGTCGGGCGGATCCTGGAGGCGGCGCTGCTCGCCAATAACGTGACGCCGCGCCTGGAGACGGTGGCGACCCCCACGGGGCGGGTGCTCTCGATCGTGACCCCCGACGCCGAACGCTCCATGCTGACCTGCCTGGGCGCGTCTTCCGAGATGTCCCCGCGGGTGTTCACCCCCGGGCTGTTCGCCGGGGCCGACCTTGTGCACGTGGAGGGGTACCTCCTGTTCAACGAGGCTCTCATCCGCTCCGCACTGGAAGCGGCGCGGGAGGCCGGGGTTCCGGTCTCGCTGGATCTGGCCAGCTTCACCGTGGTGGACGCCAATCCCTCCCTGGTTCGCGCCCTGGTGCGGGAGTACGTCGACGTGCTCCTGGCCAACGAGGACGAGGCCCGCAGCTACACGGGCGGGCGGGAGGAACTGGAGGCGCTCGGGGCCCTGGCCGCGGACGCCGAATGCGCCGCCCTCAAAGTGGGGGGGAGGGGGAGCTACGTCAGCCTGGGCGGGGAAACGACCGTGATCCTTCCCTGCGGGGAGTGCGGGGTGGTCGACACCACCGGCGCGGGGGACCTCTGGGCTGCGGGGTTCCTCTTCGGGCTCACCTCCGGCCTCCCGGTCGGGGAGTGCGGGCGGATCGCGTCGATGTGCGGGTACGAGGTGTGCCGGGTCGAGGGCGCCCACATTCACGATGACGGGTGGGGGCGGATCCTGTCGGTCATCGGCCGGTAGCTATTCCAGTTCGACGAGCACCTGCCCCTTGGAGACCTTGTCGCCCGCCTTGACCCGGACGGCCTTGACCGCCCCGGCGATCGGCGCGCAGATCCGGTTGAGCATCTTCATCGCTTCGAGCGTCAGGAGCTCCTCCCCCTGGCGGACGGGTTGCCCCTTGCGGGCGGAGATTTCGGCCACGACCCCGGGGATGACGGCCTTGATGACGCGCGGGTCCTGCCTCTCGAACAGGCGCCGCTTTTCGAATTTCCGGGTCAGCCGGGTTTCATAGACCCCGTTTTCCAGCGCGAGCTGGCCGAGCTTGTCCTGTCCCATCACACCCACACTCCTTCCTAGAACGGCGGGATCCCGTGCTTGCGCTCGGGCCGGGTCTCCTGCTTGTCGCGCGTGAGCCTGAGCGCGTGGACGATGTAGCCGCGGGTCTCCTCCGGCGCGATCACCGCGTCGACGTAGCCGCTGGAGGCCGCCACGTAGGGGTTGGCGAACTTGTCGGTGTACTCCTTGACCTTCTGCCGGCGCGTCTCCTCCGGGTTCTTGGACCCCTGGATCTCGCTGCGGAAGATGATGTTGGCCGCGCCCTCGGGGCCCATGACGGCGATTTCGGCCGTGGGCCAGGCGAAGACGAAGTCCGCGCGCAGGTGGTGGCTGCACATGGCGATGTAGCCTCCGCCGTAGGCTTTGCGCAGGATCACGGTGATCTTGGGGACCGTGGCCTCGCTGTAGGCGTACAGCACCTTGGCGCCGTGGCGGATCACGCCGCCATGCTCCTGGTCGGACCCCGGGAGGTAGCCCGGGATGTCGACCAGGGTCAGGAGCGGGATGTTGAAGGCGTCGCAGAAGCGGATGAAGCGGGCGATCTTGTCGGAGGCGTCGATGTCGAGCACCCCGGCCAGCACCAGCGCCTGGTTGCCGATGATGCCGACGGTCT
>JAAYCX010000065.1 GCA_012729555.1 Acidobacteriota bacterium | reverse complement strand
TATTCGAGTTTGGTTCGTGGACTCATAATTCCAGCTTCCTCGGGGTCCAATCCCCGGTAACATGAAATATGAGTCAACGATCCCTTTTAAGTCCATTTTGGGTAACATTTAATGTGAGTCAATTCGCTCCCCGGCCCCCCCCTTGAAATGCGGCGGCAAACGCCGTAATCTCCGGATGAAATTTTGAGGAAGGGAAGACCATCATGAAGAAAAGCCTGAGACGTTTGCTTGCGGCCTGCATCGGTGCGGCGGCCCTGGTCCCTGCAGTCGAGGCCGGGGGGCCCCCGTTCACCTTTTCCACGAGCGACGGGGACACCACGCTGAAGCTCGGCTTCCTGCTCCAGCCGCAGTACGAGGCGCTGGAGGACGCGGCGGGCGACACCCGGCACAACGTCTTCTTCCGGAGGCTGCGGCTGATGGCCGGGGGGAAGCTCGCGCCGAAGCTCTCCTACTTCATCGAGAGCGACAGCGCCAACCTGGGAAAGGAAAACCCGGGCGGCGACCGCGAAGCCGACATCTTCCTCCAGGACGCCTACCTGTCCTACGCGTTCCGCCCCGAATTCCAGGTCGACGGCGGGATGATCATCGTGCCGGTGTCCCACAACACGACCCAGTCGGCGGCCAGCCTGATGACGATCGATTTCGGCCCCTACGCCTTCTCCTCTTCGGCCCCCACCCGCTCCAAGGTGGGGCGCGACTACGGGATGCAGGCGCGCGGCTACATCCGAAACCGCCTGGAGTACCGCGTGGGGGTGTTCCGCGGGAACCGGAACCATGACGGGGACTTCCCCTACCGCTTCACCGCCCGCGTCGTCTACTACCCCCTGGAGGCCGACACCGGCTACTTCTACACCGGGACCTCGCTCGGCGCCAGGAAGCTGGTGGCGATCGGCGGCTCCATCGACCGCCAGGGGAGCTACAGCGCCAACGCCGTCGACTTCTACCTCGACCACCCGCTGCCGGGCGGCGACGCCGTCACCGCCCAGGCCAACTTCATCCGCTACGACGGCGGCGGCGAGTACCCCTTCCAGTCGGTCGCCCGGCAGAACACCTGGCTCCTGGAGGGGGCCTACTACCTCCACCGGGCGCGGCTGGGCCCCTACATCCAGTTCGCCTCCCGCGACCTGACCGAACCCGGCGCGCGCGACGACGGCAAGGTCCAGGGAGGGGTCTCCTGGTGGGTCCAAAAGCACAGGGTCAACCTGAAGGCGGGCTACGGAAGGCTCTTCTCCGACGACAACGCCGACCGCTCCCAGTTCCTGGTGCAGGCGCAGTTCTTCTACTTCTAGGTTCGGGCGGCCGGGCGCTTGGGCCTGGAGCGGTCCGAGAACGCCTCGCTGCCATGGAATTGTGTTCATTCTCCATAGATAGTTCGCTTATAATGAACCAGTAGCAAATAATGAACAACAAGCATGCCCGCTGTTCATTATTGCGTTATGTTCATAAGCTCTGAACCTTGAAGTTTAAAGAACATGGCCGGCGAACAGCTTCAACAAGACCTCAAGAAGGAAATCTTTCGGCTTGCTGCCGAAGCATTGGCGGATCACGTCCCACTGCAAAGAGGAATGGAGACGCTGCAAAACCCTGCGCCAGGAACCGATGTCCACCCCGACACGCCGATCAGGATGGTCGTCCACGGCAAAGAACTGAGATATCATGCGGAAATCAGAGCCAATGTAACCAAGGCCCAAAAGCTCTTGCTGCTCTTGAACAGGCAGAAACGGAAGCATCCGATTTTGTTGATAGCCAGGCATGTAAACACGGAAACGGCGGAAGACCTCAGGAAGAACAATATCGAATTCATCGATACCGCGGGCAATGCGTTCCTCAACAACCCGCCCGTCTATGTATTCATAACGGGCAACAGGCCTCCGGCAACAGGAGCCCGGCCTCCCGTCATCAGGGCATTCAAACCGGCGGGCCTCAAAATGATTTTCGGTTTTCTCTGCCATCCTGGATTGGAACGCAAGACCTACCGGGAAATCGCCGCCGCTGCAGGCGTCGCACTCGGGACCGTTGACTGGATCATGAAAGAGCTCAAAGAACTTGGGTTTCTCATCGACATGGGCCGGCGTGGACCAAGGCTGGCACGCAAGGAAACCCTCTTGCAGAGGTGGGTGACCGCATATCCGGAACAACTGAGGCCAAAACTGATTCTTGGAAGGTACAAGGGAATGCCGGATTGGTGGCAACGGAAGAGGCTCCTTCCACTCCATGCCCAGTGGGGCGGGGAGGTCGCCGCGGAAAAAATGACGCACTATCTCAAGCCGGAATTGATAACGATTTATACCGGGGCGCAAAACCTCCCTCAATTTCTGCTTGAAAACCGCCTCAAGGCGGACATCACGGGAGACACTGAAATACTGGAAAAGTTCTGGAAGGCGACGGAGGAACGGCAACCCGAAGAACTGGTGCCTCCGCTCCTTGTATACGCCGACCTTCTTGCAACCGGCAACCAGCGGAATCTGGAAACGGCAACAACGATCTATGAGCAGCATATCGTTCGACTTATCAGGGAAAATTGATCCTCTGACGGTTGCCGCGCTATCGGCCGTAAAGAGCGTAGCGGATTCCAACGACAGTCCCGTTTTCGTGGTGGGCGCCTCAGCGCGAGATCTCATCCTCTGGCATTGTTACGGGATCGAGCCCCGGCGCTTGACATCCGATATTGATTTGGGCGTGCTGGTCACTGACTGGGCGCACTACCGGAGACTCACGGATGCGTTGAAGGCAACGGGCAAATTCCTGCCTGACGAAAGACAGAGGCAAAGATATCGCTTTGCATCCGTTCCCATCGACATCGTACCGTTTGGGCCGATCGCAGACGAAAACCATAGAATTGCCTGGCCGCCTGAGCATGAAGTTCTCATGAGCGTGGTCGGCTTCAGGGAAGCATACGCATCTGCAATCACAGTCAGAGTAAGCACCTCTCCTGAACTTGACGTGAAATTGCCCACGCTTGCCGGTTTGGCGCTGATGAAAACAGTATCATGGGATGAAAGCTATCCCGAGCGCACAAAAGACGCCGAAGATCTGCTCCTGATCATGCACACGTATGAAGATGCCGGAAACTCTGACCGATTGTTCGACCGGGAGCCCGAACTTCTGCAGGAAGAGAAGCATGACGGCATGCTTGCCGGCATAAGGCTGCTTGGCCGCGACATGGCCGAGATCGCAAATCCCGAAACACGGAAAATCGTCAAAACCATCCTTGAACGAGAAACTGGCGAGCGGTCACGATATAGATTGGTTGTCGATATGCTCAAAGCCTCGCGGAACTATCAAGACAGGTTTGACGAGACTCTGGAGAAGGTCGAAAAGCTGCGGACCGGATTTTTGGAGATGGATAGGAAAGAGTAGTTTCACTGTATCGACGTTGTTTTTCCCTTGCCCATCCTTCCGCTCCCGCATGCGCCGGGCGCCTAGGCGCCCGGCCGCGCCGGCTTCGGGAAGTCGAGGGTGGCGAAGTAGTCGTCCAGGGTCTCCGCCCGGCGGATCCGCTCGACGCTCCCGTCCTCCCGCAACAGCAGCTCGGCGCTGCGCAGCTTCCCGTTGTAATTGAACCCCATGGCGTGGCCGTGGGCCCCGGCGTCGTGGAGGACCAGCAGGTCGCCGATCTCGATCTCCGGCAGGGGGCGGTCCACCGCGAACTTGTCGTTGTTCTCGCACAGCGAACCCACCACGTCGTACACCTGGTCGGCCGGGGCGTCCTCCTTCCCCATGACGGTGATGTGGTGGTAGGCGCCGTAGAGCGCGGGCCGCATCAGGTGGGCCATGCAGGCGTCGGTGCCGATGTAGCGCTTGTAGATCTCCTTGCGGTGGATCGCCCGGGTGACCAGGTACCCGTAGGGGCCGGCCACCATCCGCCCGCTCTCGAAGAAGATCTTCATCGGGTGGAGCCCCGCCGGCACGAGCAGCCGCTCGTACTCCGCCCGGATCTCCTGCGAGAGCCGCTCGAGGTCGACCGGCTCCTCTTCGGGCCGGTAGGGGATCCCGATGCCGCCGCTCAGGTTGATGAACTCCAGGCGGATCCCGAGCCGCTCCTCGAGTTCCACCGCCAGCTCGAACAGCATCCGGGCGGTCTCCACGAAATAGCGGCGCTCGAGCTGGTTGGAGATGATGAAGGTGTGCAGCCCGAAGCGCACGGCCCCCTTGGAGCGCGCCAGCGGGTAGGCTGCGAAGAGCTGCTCGCGCGTCAGGCCGTACTTCGATTCCGCCGGGTCCCCGATGATGGAATTCCCGCGGCGCAGGTGGCCGGGGTTGTAGCGGAAGGAGATCACCTCGGGGATGCCGCAGTGCCGCTCGATAAAGGGGATGTGGGTGATGTCGTCCACGTTGATGATGGCCCCGAGCTCGCGGGCCTTGACGTACTCCCCGGCCGGCGTCTCGTTGGAGGAGAACATGATCTCCTCCCCCGTGATCCCCGTCCGCTCCGACATCACCAGCTCCGGGAGGGAACTGCAGTCGGTCCCGCACCCCTCCTGGCGGAGGATCTCGAGGATATGGGGGTTCGGGCACGCCTTGACGGCGAAATACTCCTTGAACCCCTCGACCCAGGAGAAGGCGGCGCGGAAGCGGCGCATGTTCGCGCGCAGCCCCCTCTCGTCGTAGATGTGGAAGGGGGTGGGGTAGCGGCGGGCCACCTCCTCGATGAACTCCTTCGTGAACGGCACGGACTTTTGCGGCATGGAACCGGTCTCCTGATCTGTCGGCGCCGAACCCCCGCTGACGCCCGGGGACCGTGTTCGGCGGCCACATGACCATATCGCGAAAACGCCCGGACGGGAAGGCCCGCGGCCCTTTTTTCTCCGGTTCGATAATTCGCTACCCGAAACCGGGACCATGAATTATGATCGGCCCCACACCCGGAACCTTTCGGAGGAAACGCGATGAAGCCCCAGGCACCAACGACAGCGAGGACGGCGGCACCGACGCCGGGCTACGCGTGGGTCGTACTGCTGTCCGTGTACGCGGCCACGCTGGCCGCGCCGCTCAACCAGATGAAGGTGCCGCCCGTGCTCCCGATCCTCCGGGACGCCTTCGGCCTGGACTACTCGAGCGCCGGCATGCTCATGTCGATCTTCTCCATCATGGGGTTCGTGCTCGCGATCCCGGCCGGCTTCATCCTGCAGAAGATCGGGATCAAGGCGACGGGCCTCGTCTCGGTCGGCACCGTGGCCGTCGGCGCGGCGATGGGGGCGCTCTCCGGATCGGCCGCGCTCCTGTTCACCGGGCGCTTCATCGAGGGCGCCGGCATGGGCCTCATCATGGTGGCCGCGCCTTCGGCCATCGCGGTCTGGTTCCCGGCCGCCCGGCGCGGCCTCCCCATGGCGATCTGGACCAGCTCGGTGGGACTTGCCAGCATCGCCGCCCTGAACGGGGCCCCGGCCCTGGCCGGGCTCTACTCCTGGCGCGCGGTATGGTGGGCGGGAGCCGCCGTCGCCGCGGCCGCCTTCGGGCTCTTCGCCCTCCTCTTCCGCCTCCCCCGCCCGTCCGAGGCGCACGAGATCCCCGAAGTGCTGACCCACGCCGCCGCCCCCCCGCCCGTCAGCCTCGGGCGGGCCATGGCGAACCGGAGCCTCTGGTTTGTCGGGGTCTCCTTCGGCTGTTTCAACCTGACGGTGATGGCCTGGACCACCTTCTACCCCGATTTCCTGCACGCCGAGCGCGCCTATTCGCTCGCCGGGGCCTCCTTCATCACCAGCATGATGATGGTAATCGCCACCATCTCCGGCATGCTGGGGGGGCACCTGTCCGACCGGATCGGGTCGCGCAAGCGGCTGATCGTCTTCCCCTTCGCCTTCCTGGCCCTGGTCTTTCTCTTCCCCTTCAGCGTGACCGGGTGGGGGATCCCGGCGCTCGTGGTCTTCGCGGGCCTCGTGGCCGGGCCGATCGCCCCCGTCAGCCTGGCCGCCGTCCCCGAAATCATGGGATCCCCCCGCCTGGCCGGGATCGGGCTGGGGGTGGCCGCCCTGTGCCAGAACCTGGGGATGTTCATCGGCCCGGCGCTCTTCGGCCGGATCCTGGAAGTGGCGCCCTGGACGGTGGCGGGATACCTGATGATCCCGGTCTGCGTCCTCGCCATCGTCGTGACCGTGATGGCGAAGATCCGCTAGCTAGCGGAGCCCCAGGTCGCCCAGCTTTTCCGGGGTGAAGACCCCGCTCCGGAGAAGCCGGAGGGCCACCTCCGCGCACCAGGTGCAGCGGTCGCACTGGTGGTCGCAGGAGGTCACCCGGTCGAAGAACCCCATCCCGCCCAGGCTCCGGTTGTCGAGGTGGAGCAGCCCCGACATGCCGGCCGAATAGAGGCTGCCCGCCATCAGCTCGAGCAGGTCCCCCTCCCAGCTCTCGTCCATGTAGGCCTCTATCGCCCGCACCACCATCGACTTCGAACTCGTGCGGCCGACCAGCTTGAAACAGGAGGTCACGCCGGAGTACCGCCGGGCGTCTTCGGGCCGCACCCACCCCGACTTCAGGATCTGGGAACGGTCGGCGCGGCACAGGGCGAGGCAATTGAGGCTGAAGACGTTGTCCTCCGGCCGCGTTTTCCCCGCGTAGGGCCGGCGGGACTTGTGCGCGATATAGTTGAAGTGGAATTTGCGGAAGGCGCAGTGGGCGAGGCACCCCTCGTTGACCATCAGCTTGATCTCCGCCCCCGTCGCCTCCCGGATCCTTGCGAGGAGTCCCAGATCGCGGTTGATGTCGACCGAGGGGGTGATCACGTCGGCCCCCGCCTTGCGGAAGACGACGGCTTTCGAGACGCAGTCGATGTCCCCGAGCACGGAGGCGCAGATCTCGAGCTTCGGGAAGCGGCGGCGCACCTCCCGGATGTAGAGGGGGTTGGCGATCGTGACGGCGGTCACCCCCAGCTCCTCGTGCGCGCGGCGGACGTACTCCATCGTCGGGCCGAGGACGGCGGGGGAATACCAGTCGTCCCCTTCGCATACGGAATTGAGGAGCAGGTTGGCCCCGAGCCCGGCCGCGCGGATGCGCCCGACGACGGCCTCGAGGTCGTCATAGCCCATTTCGGGGGCGATCCTCCCCGCGCCCGCGTACTCCTGCGGGCCGGAAAGATACACCTCGCGGATACGGTTCCCGTTGCGCTCCTTCAGGCGGACGATCTCGTCGAGGGTCTCCGGATCGTTGTTGTAGGGAACGGAGAATTCCAGGCCGCTCATGGCAGTGCCCCGGCCCTACGCGGAGGCCAGGAGCGCGCGCTTGACCAGGGTCCGGGCGATCTGGATCTTCCACTTGTTCCGGTCCCCCGGCAGGGCCCGGGCCCCGGCGACCGCGGCGGCGCCGGCGGCGTCCGCCAGGGCCTCGTCGATCGCCTTCCCCCTGACCACCTCTTCCGCCGCCGTCGCCCTCCAGGGCCGGTTATGGACGGCGTTGAGGCAGATCCGCACGTCCCCCCCGCCCGTCATGACGGCGCAGTTGACGATCGGGAAGTCGATCGATTTGCGGATGGCGAATTTGAGGAACGCGCTTTTGGCCCCCGGCGGCGGGGCGGGGATCTCGATGGCGGTCACGATCTCGTCGGGCTCCAGGATCGTGGACCCCGGGACGCTCATGTCCCAGAATCTTTCGGCCTCGACGAGGCGCCGGCTGGTCCGGATCGAGGCTCCCAGCGCCACCAGGGCCGGGGCGGTGTCGCCCGGGTTTACGGCCAGGCACGATTTCAAGGCTCCGAAGATGGAGTGGTAGCGGTTGTCCCCCGCCATCGCGTAACACGTCTTCCCCCCCTTGCGGATGCAGGGGAAGCGGTTGTCGGGGATCCGGAAGTACCAGCAGCGGTTGAGCTGGCAGATGTTCCCCCCGATCGTCCCCATTTCCCGGATATGGGGGGAGGCGGTACGATGGGCCGCTTCGGCCAGCGCCGCCCAGCGCGTGCGGACCAGCGGGCTGCGGGCGATATCCTCCAGCCGCGTCAGGGCGCCGATCCGGAGTTTCCCCCCCTCCTCACGGATGCCGTCCAGGCCGGGGACGGTCTTCAGGTTGACGACCACTTCCGGGTAGTCGGGCAGGATCTCGAACCGCAACCTCCCCAGCAGGTCGGTGCCGCCTGCCAGCAGCGCCGCGTTCCCCCGGCGGAGAAAATCCGCCGCCTGCCCGACCGAGTCCGCGTCGATATGGGCGAATCTCTTCCATGTCTTCATGACCGGCTCCTGTCGCGCCCGAGCTCCTTGGCGGCGGCGATGACGGCGGGGGGGTGTTGCTGGTAGGTGCCGCAGCGGCAGAGGTTCCCCCCCAGGGCGTCCCGCACGTCCGCCTCGGTCGGGTCCGGGTTCCGGTCGAGCAGCGCCTTGGCGGTGCAGACGAAGCCCGGGGTGCAATAGCCGCACTGGAACGCGTTGTGGTCGATGTAGGCTTCGACCAGGGGGTGTTTCGCCTTCGCGATCCCCTCGGCCGTCTCGACGACGGTTCCGTGGCACTCGCAGGCCAGGGTCAGGCAGGAGAGGACCGGGCGGCCGTCCACGATCACGGTGCAGGAGGCGCAGGCCCCCTGTCCGCCGCACCAGTCCTTGGGCGAGGTGTACCCGACCTCGTCGCGCAGCAGCTGCCGCAGGCTCCAGTGCGGCTCGACCGTGCATCGGTAGCGCTCCCCGTTGACCGTCAGCTCCACCATGGTCGGGCCGCCGCACGTGTCCTCGGCCGGCCCCGGTTTCGTCTGCGCCGCAAGAGTCTCTCCCTCGGGGGCCGCGCCCCCCAGGGCGATGGGGGCCACCGCCGGCACGGCCGCGGCCAGCCCGGCGTCCCTGAGGAAACTCCTCCGGGAGATCCCCTTCGCCGCGCCTTCAGGTTCCTGCGCCTTCTTTTTTTCCGACATATCCCCTCTTTCCCGCCTGCCTGGCAGTCCCCGGTTTAAAAGATCCGCATGAGGCTTGTCAAGAGATTTACGTTCCCTATTACCGCTTGGGTGGGGGGGAGTGTTACTCCCGCTCGGCATTTTCCCCCGGCGGGAGTGCAGGGGGGACAGGGGTTGCCGCCCGCCCGGGTCAGAAGAAGGGGTCGTCTTCGTGAGGCGGGGGAGGGCCGCTCTTTTTCAGCCGGAAAAGGACCTCCAGCGCGGCGCGCACCCCCTTCCCGATCGCGCTCACCTGGCTGACGGGACCGAGGACGCAGTCGCGCGCCACGTCGATCGTTTCCTGGATGCGGGCCGACGCGGTGTGCACCGTGTCCTGGACCTGGACGAGCTCGCCCCGGACCATCTCGGTGACCTCACCCAGGAAGCTGTCGATCTCGAGTACCCTGCCGTGCAGGGTGTCGACCGAGTCCGACAACTGTCCGGCCGCCGGACGGACGGCCTCGGCGATCCCCCGGACGGACTCCATCACCGAATCGGCCCCCCGGGTCACGTTTTCCACGTGACGGGACAGATCCCCGCTGAGGTCCTCGAACCGGGCGCCGAGGGAGCGGATCGACCGGTACATCAGGAAGAAGAGCACGCTCTGGGCCAGGACGGCCACGGCCAGGATGCCCGTGAATACCATCAGGAGTGTGTCGTGCATCGGGACTTACACCCCGCCCTTCTCTTCCCGGTACGCCTGTTTGCCCGCTTCGATGGCGGCCGACAGCTGGTCCTTCTGGTGCTGCAGCAGTTCCTTGCCGCGCCCGACGACCTCGTTTGCCTTGCCCGTGACGGCGCGCGACCGCGTCGAAACCACATCGGCCCCCTCGCGCGCCTTGGTCGCGATCAGCCTGCGGGTTTCCACTCCGCTCCGGGGAGCCAGCAGCAGGGCGGTCGCCGCCCCGATCATGGCACCCAGCATCAGAAACAACGCCTTTTCGCCCGCACTCGATTGTTCGCTCATGGATTCTCCTTGGATCTTTTGGTTTTTTGATAACACCCCGGGGTGCAAATGTCAATTCGCAAAAGCCCCGCCCCCCCGACCGGAAGCGTTGGAAAACGGGGCCGCCGGTGGTTAAATAGGTCGATCACGGGAGGTGGGATCATGAACAGGGGCAGGCAGGAAGAGCGACGACGGCTCGACAGAATCCTCCGGGGGCTGGACGCCGCCTACCCCGGGGCGGGGTGCACCCTCCGGCACGGGAGCGCGCTCGAGCTGCTGGTGGCCACCATCCTTTCGGCCCAGTGCACCGACGAGCGCGTCAACCGGGTCACGGAGGAGCTGTTCCGCAAATACCGGACGCCCGAAGATTACGTCCGGGTGCCCGCGGAGGAACTGGAGACCGACATCCGCTCCACCGGCTTTTACCACAACAAGGCCCGGAATCTCCGGGGCGCCTGCCGGAAGATGCTCGAGTCGTTCGGCGGTGCGGTGCCCGACACGATGGAGAGGCTGCTCGAGCTTCCGGGGGTGGCGCGCAAGACGGCGAACGTGGTGCTCGGGGTCGCCTTCGGCAAGGCCGAGGGGGTCGTGGTCGACACCCACGTCTCGCGCGTGGCGCGCCGGCTCGGCCTCTCCGCGGCACGGACGGCCGAGGGGATCGAGCGCGACCTCATGGCCGCGCTCCCGCGCGAGCGGTGGATCTCCTTTTCCCACCAGGTGATACTGCACGGCCGGGACCTTTGCCGCGCCCGGCGCCCCCTCTGCGGGCGGTGCCCCCTCGAGCCCGACTGCCCGAGCGAGGAAAAGACGGTGGGATAGGCCTCAGCCGACCAGGACGATATGCAGGTCCCCCACGTTGGTGCGGGTGGGCCCGGTGAGGACGAGGTCTCCGAGGCGGCGGAAGAAGGTGTGGGAATCGTTGTCCCGGAGGGCGGCGGCCAGATCCGCGCCGAGGCGCCGGGAGCGCGACAGCGTGTCGTTGTCCGCGACGGCGCCCGCGGCGTCGGTGGGCCCGTCGCTGCCGTCCGTGCCGAGGCTGGCGACCAGGGCGGGCGCCGGCATCCGGGCGAGGGCCCCGACCGAGCAAAGGACGAACTCCTGGTTACGCCCCCCTTTCCCGCGGCCCGTGACGCGCACGGTGGTCTCCCCGCCGCTGATGACGCACGCGGGCCGGCCGAGCGGCCGGCGCTCGCGCGCGATCTCCTCCGCGATGCTCATGTGAAAGCGCGCGGCCTCGCCCGTGTCCCCCTCGAGCCTGCTCGTGATCACGGCGGTGCGGTACCCCAGACGGCGCGCGCGGCGGGCGGCGGCGGCGCAGGCGTCGCCGCCGCGCCCGACGAGGACCCAGTGGCAGCGCGCGAAGACGGGGTCCCCCGGCTTGGGGGTCTCGGCGATCTCCCCGGCGGCCCCCCGCTCGAGGCGCCGCACGACCGGGGGGGGCACCCGCTCCAGGAGCCGGTACCGGCGCAGGACCCCGACGCAGTCGCCGAAGGTTGTGGGGTCGGGGGAAAGGGGCCCGGAAGCGACGGCGCCCGGATCGTCCCCCACCACGTCGGAGAGCGCGAGGGTGACCACCCTCGCTGGGTGGAGCATCCGGGCCAGCCGCCCCCCTTTGATGTCCGACAGGTGCTTGCGCAGGGCGTTCAGCTCGTGGATATCGGCCCCGGCGTTCATGAGGAGGCGGGTGCACTCGCGCTTGTCCCGGAGCGTGATCCCCCCGGCGGGAGCGGCCAGAAGGGCCGAGGCGCCCCCGGAGAGGAGGCAGAAGACCAGGTCGCCCGGACCCACGCGCTCCCGGGCGAAGGCGGCCACGCGCGCGGCCGCCCGCCGGGAGGCGGCGTCGGGAAGCGGGTGGCCCGCCTCCAGGACCTCGAGCCGCCCGAGCGGGAGGGCGTGCCCGTACGGGGTCACCACCAGCCCCCCGGCGATCCTCTCCCCGAGGATCCGCTCCATCGCCCGCGCCATGGGGGCCGCCCCCTTGCCGGCGCCGAGGACCCACAGGTTGCCGGCCTCCCCGAGGTCGAAGCGCCGGCGGCCGATCTGCAGCTTCCCCCCCCGGCGACGAACGACGCCGCGCACGGCCGTTTCGGCGTCGACGGCCACGAGCGCCGCCCGCCAGATCCGGGCGGCGTCCCGGCGCAGGGCGGCCGCCGTCTTCATGGCACGAGCGCCGCGGCGACGATGTTGGCGATCGCGCCGCGGAGGTGGTTGATGTTTTTGCCGCCGGACGGGTGCACCCGGTTGGTCAGGATTCCAACGAAGAGCCCCTCCTCGGGCCAGACCCAGAGCGAGGTCCCGGTGAACCCGGTGTGGCCGTACCCCCCGCCGAGCAACTCCCCGCGCGGCGAGGCGTAATCGGAATCGATATCCCAGCCGAACCCCCGCAGCGGGAGCGCGCCCGCCGGGGACTGCGGCCGGGTCATGGCCTCGACCGCCGCCGGGGAGAGGAGCCTTCGCCCCCCGCGCTCGCCCCCGCCGAAGGCGCCGCCGCCGAGCAGCATCTGCGCGTACAGGGCCAGGTCGCGTGCGCTCGAAAAGAGTCCCGCGTGCCCGGCGACCCCCCCCATGCGCCAGGCGGTGGGGTCGTGGACCTCCCCCCGCACCATCGCGTCGAGCCCCTCGGCCCGTCCCCCCAGGTAGCGCAGGGTGTTCCGGCGCGGTTCGGTCGGGGCGATGCGCCCGAGAAGCGACTTCGGGGGGAGGAACCCGGTGTCGTTCATCCCCAGGGGGGCATGGATGCGCTCGCGGGCGAACAGCTCCAGGCCGCGGCCCGAAACGGCCCGCACCAGTTCCCCCAGGGCGATGAAATTGAGGTCGCTGTATACGAACTTCGTTCCCGGTTCGGCCTCGGTCTTCTCCCCCCACAGCTCCCTCAGGGCGGCCCCGGTCCCGGACCATTCCCGGGACAGGTCGAAGTCGGGCCGCAGCCCCGAGTAGTGGGTCAGGAGCTGCCGCACCGTGATCTTTTCCTTCCCCCCCCCGGTGAACCGGGGGAGGTAGCGCGACACCCGGTCGTCCAGCCGCACCTTCCCCTCCTCCGCCAGGATCATGACGGCGGGGGTGGTGGCCAGGACCTTCGTCAGGGAGGAGACGTCGAAGACCGTGTCGGCCGTCATCGGTTCCGGCGCGGGCACGAGCGCCCGGTTGCCGAAGGCGCGGCAGTAGGCGACCTCCCCGCGCCGTCCCACGATCACCACCGCCCCGGGGATTTCCCCGGCCCCGATCGAGTCCCCGACCGCGTCCCCTATCCGTTCGAGGCGCTCCGGGTCGAGCCCCGCCCCGGGGCCGGCGGCCGGCTGGGCCGCGGGGGCGCACGCCGCAAGAAAGCAGAGGAGGCCCGGGAGCCACTCCCCGCGCGCTCCTTTCCATCGCGTCATCGGTCATCCCTCCGGATTTCGCGGTACAGGTCGAGGTAGCGGCGGGCCGACCGTTCCCACGACCAATCCTGCCGCATGCAGCGGACCACCAGGCGCCGCCATTCGTCCCGGTCGGCGTAGGCGCCGAGCGCGCGGCGGACGGCGTCGACGAGCGCGCCCGCGCTGTAATCCTCGAACAGAAACCCGGTGCCGCGCGCGCCGTCCCAGGGGGTGACCGTGTCGGCCAGCCCCCCGGTGCGGCGCACCACCGGGACCGTCCCGTAGCGAAGGCTGTAGAGCTGGTTCAGGCCGCACGGCTCGTAGCGCGAGGGCATCAGGAAGATGTCGCACCCGGCCTCGATCCGGTGCGCCAGGGCGTTGTCGAAAGCGAGCCGCACCCCCACCCTGCCGGGGTGGCGGGCGGCGACCGCCTCGAGCAGGTCGTGATACTTCCGCTGACCGGTCCCCAGGACCACCAGCTGCAGGTCGAGCGCGAGGAGCCCGTCGGCCGCCTCCGCGACCAGGTCCAGCCCCTTCTGGTCCGCCAGGCGGGAGACGATCCCCACGAGCGGCACGGGCCGCTCCTCGAGCCGGAAAAAGGCGCGCAGGTCGCGGCGGCACGCCTCCTTCCCGGCGAGGTCCCGGGCCGAGTAGGGGGCGGCGATATGGGGGTCGCTCTCCGGGTTCCACTCCTCGTAATCGATGCCGTTGACGATCCCGCTGAGCGCGGCGGAGCGGCCCGCGAGCACCCCTTCCAGCCCGCACCCCGCCTCGGGGCCGCTCCGGATCTCCACCGCGTAGGTCGGGCTGACCGTGTTGACCCGGTCCGCCAGTTCGATCCCCGCCTTCATGAAGTTGAGCCGCCCCCAGTATTCGAAGGGGGACCCGGGGTGGAAATGCCGGGCGGCGATCCCGGCGTGGTCGAGGGTTTCCGGGGGGCAGATCCCCTGGTGGGCGAGGTTGTGGATCGTCAGGAGGGTCCCGGTCCGGGCGAAATCGCCGGCGCCGGCCGGGGCGTAGCGCGGGTGGACGAGGGCGGGGACGAGGGCGGCGTGCGCGTCGTGGCAGTGCAGGATGTCGAAGGGAACCCCGAGCGCCCGGACCAGTTCGACCGCCGCCCTCATGAAAAAGAGGAAGCGCTCGGGATTGTCCGGGTAGCCCTCGCCCGTCGCCGGGTCGTCGTACACCCCCTCCCGGTCGAAATACTTCCGTGAGGCGATCGCGTAGACCCTGACCGCGCTCCCCCGCATGCGGGCCTCGGTGATATCCGCCCGCTCGACCCGCCCCCCCATGGGGACGTCGAGGCGCGGCACCCGGCCCGCCACGCTCCCTTCCCAGGAGCCGGCGCCGTGGCGCGGGACGATGACCGAGACCGCCGCCCCCTGCCTCTCGAGCGCCTTCGGCAGGGCCCCCACGACATCCCCGAGGCCGCCGACCTTGACGCAGGGCGCGGCCTCGGCCGCCATCATCGCAATACGCATGCGCTTCCCGCCCCCCAGGATCCCCTACTCCGCATCCTCCCCCGCCGGCGCGCGGCCGCCAAGATAATAGTCCCGCGTGTATTCCTGGACCATCCGCCAGGTGGTGTAGCGGGGGAGGAGCGTGGCCATGGAGCGCCGGATCCTCCCGATCCAGTCCCGCGGGATGCCCCGCTCGTCCCGGTCGTAGAACGAGGGGACGACCTCTTCGCCGAGGACCCGCAGCAGCCCGGCGCTGTCCTGCCGGTCCTGCTCCATGACCGAGTCGGGATGGTCGTCCTCCCCGATTGCGAAACCGTTGGTGCCGTCGTACCCCTCGCGCCACCAGCCGTCGAGGATGCTCAGGTTCAACCCGCCGTTGCCCACGATCTTCTGCCCGCTCGTGCCCGAGGCCTCGAGCGGCCGGCGCGGGGTGTTCATCCACACGTCGCACCCCGACGTCATCTGGCGCGCGATATGCACGTCGTAATTCTCGATGAAGACGATCCGACCCTTGAGCTCGCTGTACTTGGCCAGGTGGATGATCTTCTGGATGCGGCGCTTCCCCTCGTCGTCGGCCGGGTGGGCCTTGCCCGAGAAGATGAACTGGATCGGCCTCGCGGGGTCGGTCGCGAGCTTGACGATCGCGTCGTAATCCTCGAACACCAGGGGGGCGCGCTTGTAAACGGCGAAGCGGCGGGCGAACCCGATCGTCAGGACGTCGGGATCGAGCAGCCGCTCGTAGAAGCCGCTCTCGCTGGCGCGCAGCCGCTCGAACAGCGAGCGGCGGCGGACGAACTCGACCAGCGCCCGGCGCAGCCGGTAGCGCAGCGCCCAGATCTCCTCGTCCGAAATGAATTCGGGATCGAGCACCCGCTGCCAGAATTCGGGGGAATGGACGTCCCGGTGCCAGCCGTCCCCCAGCTTGTGCCGCCAGAAGCTGCGCACCGTCCCCTTCATCCACCCCACGAGATGGATCCCGTTGGTGATGTGCCCGATCGGCACCTCCTCCTCCGTCCCTTCGGGGTAGAGCCGGTGCCACATGCGGCGGCTGACCCGGCCGTGCAGTTCGCTCACCGCGTTGGCCGCGCGCGACGTTTTGAGCGCCAGCACGGTCATGCAGAAGGGCTCCCCGCCGTCGGACGGGTCGACGCGCCCGAGTCCCATGAACCGCTCGAAGTCGGGGAGGACCTGGGGCTGGATCCGCCCGAGCGCGTATCTGACCAGGTCGGGCCCGAAAAAGTCGTGCCCGGCCTCGACCGGGGTGTGGGTCGTGAAGACGCACCGCTCCTTCGTCCGCTCGAGCGCCTCCCCGAACGGCCGCCCGGCGGCCACCTCCTCCCGGAGGAGTTCCAGCGCGAGAAAGGCCGCGTGCCCCTCGTTCATGTGATAGACCGAGGGGGTGACCCCGAGGGCCCGCAGCAGCCGGACCCCCCCGATGCCGAGCAGGACCTCCTGCATGATCCGGGTGGAACTGTCCCCGCCGTAGACGTGCAGGGTCAGTTCGCGGAAGAGGGGCTCGTTCTCCGGGCGGTTGGTGTCGAGCAGGTAGACGGGGCAGCGCCCGACGTTGACGCGCCAGGCCTGAAAGCGCACCCGGCCCAGGCCGATCTCCACCTCCCCCACCACCCGGTTCCCCTCCCCGTCCACGACCGGATCGAGCGGCAGCGCCGCGGGGTTGAGCGGGACGAAATACTCCGTCTGCCAGTTTTCGCGGTTGATCGCCTGGTGAAAATACCCTTCGCGGTAGAAGAGGCTGACCCCCACGAGGCCCAGCCCCAGGTCGCTGGCCGAACGGGCATGGTCCCCCGCGAGGATCCCCAGCCCCCCGGCCGCGATCGGGAGCGTCTCGTGGAAACCGTACTCGGCGCTGAAATAGGCCACCGGCCGCTCGAGCAGCTCCGGGGCGTGGTGCGAGCCCCAGGTCTCCCGGCGGTTCATGTAGGCGTCGAAATCGTTCAGGACCCGCCGGACGCGCCCGGCGAAGAAGGGGTCCTCCAGGCGCACGAAAAGCTCGTACTCGGAAATGTCCTCGAGCACCGCGACCGCGTTGTGGTACAGGTCCTGCCAGCCCCGGGGGGACAGCTCCCGGAAGATCTCGAGCACTTCCTGGTTCCAGGTCCAGTAGAGGTTGCGCGCCAGGCGCCGGAGCCTTTCGAGCAGGTTGCGCGTTTCCCCCACCTGCGAAAACGATTGAATGGTATTCAGTGTGCCCTTCCTTGTCTGCGCCAGGGATCGTCACCCGATACGCCGCATGATAACTCCATCGGCGCGGGGACGGGAAGAGTCTACAGTTTGTGCGCCGATACGGCAATGGGGGGGAGGAAAAACGTCTGCGGGGGGAGGGGAAAACCCGCGGCCGGGCCCTGTGCGGCCGGCCGCGGGCGTACCCCTAGTTCGTGCTGATGAAATCGGCGAATTCGCGCAGCTTGTTGGAACGGTAGGGGCTGCGGAGCTTGAGCAGGGCCTTCTCCTCGATCTGCCGGATCCGCTCGCGCGTCACCTGGAAAATCTCGCCCACCTCCTGCAGGGTGTATTCCTTCCCGTTGTCGTTCAGCCCGTAGCGCATGCGCACGATCTCCTGCTCCCTGGGGGAGAGGGACTCGAGCGCCGAATCGGTCACCTCGCGCAGGTTGTGCTTCATGACGTCCTCGTCGGGCGACACCGCGTTCTTGTCCTCGATGAACTTGTTGAGCACGGCGTCCTTGTTGTCCGCGATGCTGGCTTCGAGGCTGATCGGCTCCTGGGCCGCTTTCAGGATCTGCGTCACCTTCGCGACCGGGGTCTTCAGCTCCTTGGCCAGCTCGTGAACCGAGGGTTCCCGCCCCATCCGCTTGGTCAGCTCGTTGGCCACCTTGAGGACCCGGTTCATGGCTTCCACCATGTGCACCGGGATGCGGATCGTCCGCCCCTGGTCCGCGATGGCGCGCGTGATGCTCTGGCGGATCCACCAGGTGGCGTAGGTCGAGAACTTGTGCCCCAGGCGGTAGTTGAACTTGTCGACCGCCTTCATGAGCCCGATGTTCCCCTCCTGGACCAGGTCGAGCAGGTCCAGCCCGGGGTAGGAGTAATTCTTGGCGATGCTCAGCACCAGGCGGAGGTTGGAGCGGACGAACTGGTCCTTGGCGTGCAGCATCTCCGTCTTGTTCTCGCTGATCAGGGCCACGATCTTGCGCAGCTCTTCGAGATTGGTCAGGTACTGCCCCTCGAGCTGCCGGATCGACGCCCGCGCCTCCCGGACCTCCTTGGGGCTCGGGCGCTGGCGCCGCGAGCGGGGTTGAATCTTCCCCTGGGCCGCTTCCATCCGGTGCAGCACCTCTTCCACGCCGTCGATCAGGGTGGCGATCTGGTTTTCGGTGAAATCGATCCGCTGCAGGGAATTGAAGATCGCCTCCCGGTTGCTCTCGATCTTCTCCAGGTCCTTTTTGGACTTCGCGCTCCGGCTTTTGGACTTCTGCAGGCTCTCCCGGGCCACCCGGTACTTCGCCTCGAGCTTCTCCAGGCGGGAGAGGATCCGGCGGATCTGCCTCATGCGCAGCCGCGTGCGCTCCTCGGCCGTGACCTCGTTCTCGCCCTCCTTCTTCTCGTCCCCCCCGTCCTGCGACTGGGCCTGGGACGCCGGGGCGCCGGCGGGCTGCAGTTCCTCGGCGAGCTGCATGATCTTGTAGGTGTTGATCGGGGTCAACGAGAGCAGGCGCAGGGTGTTGAGCTTGGCCGATTCGATCTTCTTGGCGAGGTAGACTTCCTGTTCGCGCGTCAGCAGCGGGATTTTGCTCATGCTCCGGTAATAGATGTACAGGGGGTCGGCCGAGGCCGCGGACTCCTCCCCCTGCCTGCCTTCGGTGGGGACGCGGTCCAGCCGGACCCTGTCGACGTAATTTTCCCGCGTCAGGCGCGGGAACGCCTCGGAGACTTCCAGCCCCTCGTCGTCCAGTTCGATGGCATCGTACTCGGTTTCTTCCAGATGTTCGTTCTGTTCGAGTTCAATCATAGGGTTACAATCCTCGCCAGGATGATCCTTCAGTAAACCACCTTTTACAGCCTTCCCCGCAAAAACCAAGGGGGGGGTGGTTTTTCTTCGGCGCTCCGTCTTTTCGACGCCCGGGAGCGCTTACATCAATAGATAATGGATACCTTGATTTTGTTTCATCGGGCGGGATGATTTTGTTGTAAAAGCCATAGGTTGCACCTCGTCTGCTTTATCGGAACCCGTTGCAACGCCCGATGATGATACGGAAGAGCATCAATTTGGTTCCGGCCTTTTTATAACACCGCACCCCGGCTTTCGCAACCTAATTCTGGGACCCCCGGCGATTTTCTCCTGATTTTGCAGAGAATTAGCCCCGGAGGGGCCTCCCCCGGAGTGGCCGATTGACTCCGCGCGGGCTTTTGATTATGATTTAAAACCTTGGCAATTCTGCCTTTGCGCGGAGGTTTGCCCCGGCAGCCCGCATCGGGCGCAGCCGTTACCCCCGGGAGGAATGAGCGTGATAGAAGTCGAACATGTGAGCAAAGTCTATGGCGGACGCAAAGCGGTGGACGACATCTCCTTCAGCGTGAAAAAGGGGGAGATCCTGGGCTTCCTCGGCCCCAACGGGGCGGGAAAGACCACCACCATGCGGATCCTCACCTGCTACATGCCGGCAACGGAAGGGACCGCCCGGATTGCCGGGTACGACGTCTTCGACCAGAGTCTCGAAGTCCGCCGCCGCATCGGGTATCTCCCTGAAAACCCGCCACTTTACCCGGAAATGACGGTGGACTCCTACCTCAATTTCGCGGCCAGGATCAAGGGCGTCCGCTCCGGCGCGCGGAAGGCCCGGGTGGGGGACGCGGTCGAAAAATGCAACCTGGGCGACGTCCGCCAGCGCATCATCGGCCGGCTCTCCAAAGGGTACAAGCAGCGGGTGGGGCTGGCGCAGGCCCTCGTCGGCAACCCCGAAGTCCTGATCCTGGACGAACCCACCATCGGGCTCGACCCCAGGCAGATCCACGAGGTCCGCTCCCTGATCAAGGGCCTCGCCGAGGCCCACACCGTGATCCTCTCCACCCACATCCTCCCCGAGGTCGGCATGACGTGCAGCCGCGTCGTCATCATCAACAAGGGGAAGGTGGTCGCCCAGGACACCCCCGAGGGGCTGGCGCACCAGATGAAGGGGGCGGAAAGGATCAGCCTCACGGTCGAAGGCCCCGCCGACGCCGTCCGGGAAAAAATCCTCGCCGTCGACGGGGTGCTGGCCGTGCAGGCCGAGGTCAGGGACCAGGTTTCGACCTGCAGCGTGGAGTGCCGCCTCGGGAGCGACCTGCGCCGCGTCCTGGCCCGGCAGATCGTCGACGCCGGGTGGGGGCTGCTCGAGCTCAGGGCCGTGTCGCTGAGCCTCGAGGACGTCTTCATCAACCTGACCACCCAGGAGTAATTCCCCGGTTCATCCAAGAGGCCTGAAATGCAAAATATCCTGGCAATATGGCAACGCGAGATGAAGAGCTACTTCGTCTCCCCGATCGCGTACGTGGTCCTGACGGTCTTTCTCTTCCTGTTCGGCCTGTTCTTCTTCGGCAACCTCACGGAAGTGGTGCAGTACACCACCATGATGCAGGCCCAGTTCGGCCAGGGGGGACAGCCGTTCGACGTGCCCGCCTACGTGACCCAGCAGCTGATGCGGACCACGAGCGTCATCCTCCTCTTCCTGATCCCGATGCTGACCATGGGGCTCTTCTCGGAGGAGAAGAAGCGCGGGACGATCGAACTGCTCCTCACCACCCCGGTCGGCAACCTGCAGGCTCTGATGGGCAAATACCTGGCGAGCCTCACTTTCCTGGCGATCCTGCTGGCCGCGGGGGCCGTCACCCTCTCCCCCCTCTTCATCTACGGACAGCCCGACTGGAAGCCGATCCTGGCCGCCTTCCTGGGGATGCTGCTCTACGGCGCCGCCCTGCTCGCCCTCGGCCTGTTCGTGTCCACCCTGACCGAAAGCCAGATCGTGGCGGTGGTGATCACCTTCGGCCTCGGCCTGCTCCTGTGGCTGGTGAGCGTGTTCGCCTCCTCGGCGACCGGGGCCGCCCGCGACGTCATCAATTACCTTTCGGTGATCAGCCACCTCGACGACTTCATCAAGGGCGTCATCGACACCTCGCACATCATCTATTACGTGACCTTCGCGTTCGTGGGTCTGTTCCTGGCTTATCGTTCACTGGAGTCCATGCGGTGGAAAGGCTAATGAAAAAATATCTGCAGAAGCTTGACACATTGGGCCTCGTGCTGCTGGTCGCGGCCGTCATCTGGTATTCGGTCACCGACACCTGGGGGAAGGGGAACCTGGGGCTCGCCATCGCCGGGGCGGCGCTGTTTGTCGTCGGCATCGGCGCCAACTACCGGCAGATCATGGCCTCCCTGGGGAGGCGCTCGACCAGGTACGCCACCAACTACGTCGTTTCCCTCCTCCTGGTGATCGCCATCGTCGCCGGGCTGAACTTCATCGGCCAGCGGCACGTCAAGCGCTTCGACACCACCGGGAACCGGCAGTTCAGCCTCGCCCCCCAGACCCTGCAGGTCCTGGAGAAGCTCGGGGGGGACGTCGACATCAAGGCCTTCTTCCCCGGGGGGGACTACGCCCCGCTGCGGGACCTGCTCGTGCAGTACCGGACCGCCAGCCGGCGCGTCCGCTTCGAATTCATCGACCCGGACCGGCAGCCCGAGGTCGCCCGGCAGTACGACGTCAGCGTTTACGGCGCCTTTCAGAATCCCCTGACCGGGACGCAGCTCAAATACGGGACCGTCGTCCTCGCCTACGGCGACCGCCGGGAGAAGATCGAGAAACGGTCCGAGGAGGTCCAGGAGCAGGACCTGACCAACGCCATCATCAGGGTCGGGCGCTCGGAGAGCAAGAAGGTCTATTTCGTCCAGGGGCACGGGGAGAAAGACCCCTCCGACACCGAACAGTCGGGCTATTCCCAGGCCCGCAAGGGACTGGAAGACCAGGGGTACGAGGTGGACGTCGTGAACCTGGCCACCGAGGGGAAGGTGCCCGAAGACGCCGGCGTGCTGGTCATCGCCGGGGCCCGGACCGCCCCCTTCGAGCAGGAGATGGGATTCGTGGACGATTTCCTCCAGGCCGGGGGGGGAGTGCTCCTGATGACGGACCCGGTCCCGGCCCCCTCCCACGCCCCCTTCCTCCAGCCGTGGGGCATCCGGGTGGACGACAACGTCGTGCTCGACGTCAGCGGGGCGGGGCGCCTCATGGGGGCGGGCCCCAGCATCCCGCTCGTGCTGGAGTACGACTCCCACCCGATCACCGACCGCTTCGACGCCATGACCTTCTTCCCCCTCACCCGGTCGGTCCGGCCGGCCGAGGAGCAACCGGAGGGGGTCACGGTGCAGACCCTGTTCCGGAGCAACCCCAACAGCTGGGGGGAGACCGACATGAGCACCCCCGAAGCGAGCTTCGGCCCCGAAGACCTCCAGGGCCCGCTCCCGCTGGCCGTGGCGGCCACGCGCGAAATCCGGGCCGGCACCGATGACGCCGCCGGGCTCACCGCCCGCCTGGTCGTCGTCGGCACCTCGAATTTCGCCATCGACGCCTATTTCGGCAACCAGGGGAACGGCAACCTCTTCCTGAACATGGTCAGCTGGCTGGCCCAGGACGAGGACCTGATCTCGATCCGGCCCAAACAGGCCGAAGACCGGCGGATCCTCCTCTCCCAGAGCCAGCTGAGCGGGGTGCGCCTCGTCTCCATGTTCCTGATCCCCGGCATCGCCTTCGTCGCCGGGATCGTGGTCTACCTCAACCGCCGGAGGAAATAGGATGCGTTTCAAGGGCACGCTGGTCCTCGTCGTGGCGGCCGCCGCCGTCGGCGCCTGGCTCTATTTTTACGAAGTCCGCGGCAAGGAGGGGCGCGAGCGGGCGAAGGAGGCCGAGGGCCGGCTCTGGCAGCTCGAGGATAAGGATGTCGCCGCCATCGCCCTCCTCTCCCCCGACGGGCGGATCGAGGCCCGGCGGCAGGAAAAGGAGGGGTGGCGCATCACCCTCCCGCGCGCTCTCGACGCCGACGGCGCGGAACTCGACCGCCTGGCCCGCTCCGCCGCCACCCTCGGCCGCGGGGAAACCGTGGAAGCGGACGCCGCCGATCTCGGCAGGTTCGGGCTCCAGCCCCCCGCCTCGGGGGTCGAACTGACCTCCAGCGACGGAAAAAAATACCGGGTCGACTTCGGGTCGGGCAACCCTGCCGGCAGCTTCACCTACGCCGTCCGCGCCGGGGAGACGACGGTATTTCAGGTCCCGGCCGCCGCCGCCGAGTCCTTCCGGGTGGAACTGGACGACCTGCGCGACCGCACCCTGCTCGCCTTCGACCAGGCCGAGGCCGTGGAACTCGAACTGGTTTCCCCCAAGGGGCGGATCGCCGTCGCCAAGGACGGGGAGGACCGCTGGTGGTTTGAGGGGGTGGAAAAGCGGGAGGCCGGCGGCCCGGACGTGCGGGGGATCCTCAACGCGCTCTCGCTGGGCAAAATCCACGAATTCAGCGACCTGGGAGTCGAAGAGTACGCGAACCCGGGGCTCGGCCGCCCCTTCATCGAAGCCCGGGTCCAGCACGGGCCCGACGGAAAGAGCGCGCGCCTCCTCATCGGGACCGAACAGTCGAAGCTCCGGGCCGCGGCGGCCTCGGTCACCCTCCCCCGCGCCGCCGACGGGGTCTACCTGGCCAGGGACCTGTCCCGCCCCGACCCGTTCTTCGTCGGGCAGGAACTGGTCGACAAGCTCCTGAAATCACCGGACGAGATCCGGGACAAGGCCCTGGCCTCCTTCCAGCGCTGGGAAGCGGACACGATCCTCCTCTGGAACAGCAAGGGGGCGTTCGAGTTCCACAAATCGGGGGGGGAATGGTACCTGGGCGGTGAGCGGAAGCGGGCGAAATGGGACGCCGTCAACGGGATCCTGGACGCGCTCGGGAGCCCGGTCCTCCGGTGGATCGACCGCCCGCAGGCCCCGGCCGCCTACGGGCTCGACCGCCCCCCGGTCCGCGCCGTCGTCAAGAAGGGGGGGACGGTGCTGGCGGACGTGTCGCTCGGGAGCGCGGCCCCCGACGGGCTGCATGCCCGCGCCGCGGGGGACCCCTCGGTCAAGGTGGCCGACCCGGAAGGGCTCGACTGGCTCGACCGGAAGCGGGAAGATTACGTCGAGACGCCTGCGGAGCCCGAAACCGCGAAGGAATAGCGTTGGAGTTGCTATTTCCTGGGTCGTCGGGTATACTTCCGGTTGCTGCTTTGGCAAAAAGTGGGCGAGTGCCCACTTTTTTTGTTTAGCCCGCCGTTGAAGCCGCGGGCAGGGATGAAAAATGGCAGTACGGGGGACGGGACCGGACGAATCCCTGGAGCAGAGGATCCGGGGGCTGGCCGATGAGGTGGCCGCCTCCCTGGGCCTCGAGGTCGTGCTCGCCGAGGTCAAGGGGGAAGGGTCCCGGTCGGTGGTCCGGATCTTCATCGATCAGCCGGCGGGGGTCACCCTGGAGGACTGCGAGAGGCTGAGCAAGCGCCTCTCCGTGGCGCTCGACGTGGAGGATTGGATCCCGTCGAAATACACGCTGGAGGTCTCCTCGCCGGGGATCAACCGCCCCCTGGTCCGGGAAGCGGATTTCGTCCGCTTCCGGGGGGAGAAGGCCCGGGTTCGGACGCGGGTCCCCGTGGGGGGGCAGAAGAATTTCAAGGGCAGGATCGTGGACGCCGGCGGGGGCGTGGTGACGCTCGAGGCGGCGCCGGACAGACAGGTCGAAATTGCCGTTACGGACATCGATAAGGCCAGCTTGATCGCCGATTTAAGCAGAAGGCCGCAGGGGTCCTGAATTATGTCGAACATTATTGCGCAGATGATCGAACAGATCAGCAAGGAAAAGAACGTCGATCCCCAAATCATCATCGCCGCGCTCGAAGACGCGATGGTGGCCGCGGCCCGGAAGTTCTACAAGACCGCCGAGGACATCAACGCGCGTTTCGACCAGGAAACGGGCCTGGTCGAGATCTTCGCCGTCAGGCGGGTGGTGGAGACGGTGGAGGACCCCAGCCTGGAGATTTCGCTCGCGGAAGCGAAGGAGATCGACGAAACCCTGGAAATCGACGACACCGTCGAGATGCCCAAACCCACGGACGTCCTGGGGCGGATCGCGGCCCAGACCGCCAAGCAGGTCATTCTGCAGAAGGTGCGGGAGGCGGAGCGCCAGAACATCTACAACGAATACTCCGAAAAGATCGGCGAGATGGTCAACGGGGTGATCAAGCGCTTCGAGGGCCCGGACATCATCGTCGATATCGGCAAGACGGAGGCGGTCCTCCCGATGCGGGAACAGTCGCGGGCGGAAGCCTACAAGCAGGGGGAACGGGTGCGCGCCGTGATCACGCGGGTGCTCCCGGTCGCCAAGGGCCCGCAGGTCATCCTGTCGCGCACCGATCCGCAGATCCTGGTACGCCTGTTCGAGATGGAGATCCCGGAAATCTACGACGGGACCATCGTGGTCAAGAGCGCGGTGCACGAGGCGGGGGACCGCGCCAAGGTGGCCGTCGCCTCCCTCGACCGCGACGTCGACCCGGTCGGCGCCTGCGTCGGGATGAAGGGGTCGCGCATCAACTCCGTCATCCGCGAGCTGCGGGGGGAGAAGATCGACATCGTGCAGTGGTCGGAGGACCCGGCCCAGTACGCGGCCAACGCCCTGAACCCGGCGAAGATCTCCAAGGTCCTCATCATCGACGCCGCGGAAAAGCGGATGGAGGTGATCGTCGAGGAGAAGCAGCAGTCGCTCGCCATCGGCAAGAAGGGGCAGAACGTGCGCCTGGCCTCGCGGTTGATCGGCTGGCAGATCGACGTCAAGAGCGAGGAGCAGAAGAAGCAGGAGGTCCTCAGCGTCATGGAGTCGCTGACGTCGTCCTCCACTTCCCTGTCCGAACTCGAGGGAATCAGCGACCGCATCATCGCCAGTCTGCGGGAAGCCGGGATCGAAAACGTCGAACGCATCCTCGAACTGGACGAGGCGGGGCTCCGGGAAATCCCGGGGATCGGGGAGAAGACGGCCGCCAGGATCATGGAAGTGGCGCGCGACCTTTTTGAAGAGGTGGAGATCGAGGTCCCCGAGGGGGTGGACCTGCCGACCGCCATAGCCGCGGCCCGAGAAGAG